>JAYWDA010000494.1:0-5314 GCA_043780105.1 Pseudobdellovibrionaceae bacterium
TACGGGCAAAACCATTTGAACCTGGCTTGATACCTGATGAGGTCGTCGCCCCGCTATCGCAAGCAGTGATAGATCCTGCCGCCATCACCATCCAGTAAACTTCATCTCCAATTTGGAATTCACTAGGTAAGAAAGAACTTATAGAAAATGTGTTTCCTCCAGAAATACCAGTCACTTTACGAGCCGCGGAAAATTTTCGACCAGATATTGTCGTGTCCGATGTCGTGTCGCTGATACTAGTTGATAAACTAATACTGCCATCAACTCCATTTCCATAAACAGACGCCGTCGTGAGGCTGACTGAAAGAGTATTAGAATTTGATAATGGTGTTCCAGTAGCAGTTAAGCCTAATGTAGTATCAGACGGCGCTGTATCCATAAAATACAAATTTGTTGTTGAGGTACTCGCTGATACAGAGATTGGACTCACCTTATTTCGGCAATTTAAATCAGAAAAAATGGATCCACTTGAAAGTACATTGATGGTGACACTTGCAGCGCTTGTTATAGCCGATAAATTTCCGTATGGGTCTAAACTTTTTAAAGTAAATGGTTCGCAAGATTCCCGCATTACAGAAGAAGCCATCATTATCCCCCATTGGCTAGGGCTGGCTGGATTAACACTAATAGAGATTTGTGAACCTGTTATCGCGGATGTGACGGTATCAACAACAGTGATCGCTTGTGACCCCGCCGTTTTTAAAGTGACCCCGTTAGCAAAAGTATGGGTCCCTGAATCACCCATAGTAAAAGTATAATTAGCTGGAAGCACTGCTTGCGCATCGGCGGATGTGAAGTGAACAGTTCCCGTATAGTTTGTGACTGCGTTACTAAAACTATCTTTCGCAGTCACAACGATAGAAGAAAGGGTGCCTGCTGTCTGTGGATTCGTAGCTCCCGTTACGGTAAAGCTAGTAGCTGGTCCCGGATTAATAGTAACAGCTTGAGTTCCCGAAAGCAGTGCAGCCGAAGAATCTGCAGCTGTTAGCGTAACACTTCCAGTGGAAGTATCTTTATACCTGAAGCTGACACTGCTTGTACCACTGGCCATAGACACCGACGGAATCGCAGTAGTACAAGTCGAATCAGCGGCTGCATAAAAAGCCCCTGTGGCCCCACTGCGAGTTAAATTAACAGTGACCGCGGATATTGTATTTACTGTAGTCATAGAATCTTTTGCAGACACAACATAAGAATTGCAGGCTCCAGCCAAAATCGAACTTGAGCCGGAAGTAAACACAAGGCGGTTGGGACCGCCGACTCCAGTCACAGGCCTCGTCGCTGATTGCGAAACAGCGCCGTCGCTATAGGTAAGCGAAAGCGTATCATTAAAAGTTCCACCCAATGGCGGTGAAAATGAAACAACAATCGTGCATGTTGCTGCCGAGGCTAGCGTTGCTGAACAAGTTCCTCCGCTATTTACAAAGGGCGTTGTGAGCGCACCGACAGTAAGGCCAGAGGCAGCAAAGCCCCCGTTGTTTGTGATTGTAAAAGTCTTGCTGGCAGTTGTTCCACTTTTGATTCCGCCAAAATTGTAAGTGGTCGGGTCACTAATGCTTAACAAGGCCGGCGCCACACTCGTACCTTGGATGCTTCGAGTGGCTGAGGCCATGGCGGCGCCATCATTATAATTCAAAGTCAGCGTCGTGCTAGAAGTTCCCGTGCTCGTGGGCACAAAGCTAACAACAACTTGGCAAGTTCCAGTGACGGCTAAAGTGCCACCACAAGTACCTCCCGTGCCCGGGTAGCCTCCGCCGCCTTTAAAAGTAAAAGGCAAATTTAAAGTTATTCCTGAAAGAGAGGTCGCTATTGATCCGCCAGTATTTGTCACTGTAAAAGTTTGATCTGTGCTTGAGCCCTGCGCTCTGGTGCCGTAATCAAAACTTGGACCGTTGCTTAAGGTTAAAAGTGCAGGGGTTACGCCGGTCCCTTGAATCCCTCGATTGGCTGTCGAAGAAATTATTCCATTGAAGTAATTCATTGTTAGGGTCGTTGAAAGAGTTCCAGATGCGGTTGGCGAAAACTTAACCTCAATTGTGCAAGTCGAGTTACCTCCCGCCAAAGTTGTCGAACAGTTTCCACCCGTGCCAAAACTAAATGGGCTGGGCAAAGTCATCCAGCTCAAGCCTGTTGCCGAAGCATCACCCGAGTTTGTCAGTGTAAAAATCTTAGATGTATTTGTGCCATTGACCTGCGGACCAAAATCATAAGTCGCTCCATCTGACAAAGCTAACGACGCTGGAGTGATACCTCGTCCAGCCAGCAATCGTGAAGCCGTTCCCGATCCAAGGGTGCTTGTGTAATTTAAAGAAAAACTGCCCGAATAGTTTCCCGCAGTTGATGGAGAGAAAGTGACAACAACGGTGCAGTTACTGTTGGCAGCAAGAGTGCCCAGGCAGGTCCCACCGGTTCCTGGAAAAGTTCCGCCTTTAAAACTGAACGGAGCGGCTGGTGTCATAGCGGTCAAGCTTGTCATGGGTACAGAAATCGAATTTGTAATATTAAAGGGTTTATCAACCGATAAAGCTGCAACCACATCGGGATAGGTAAACATGGGTCCATCAGAAATAATAAGCGGACCAGAATTTAAACTGTTCAAATCAACTAAAGAAACCAAACTTGGATTTCCAGCTTTGCAAGATGTCAGCAGAAAGAGCCCAAGCCAAAAGTATTTTTTCATCCATAAGCTATCGGTAAATTCACTCATTTTCTTGAATGAATGTCTCAAGCTGGGACAGTGAAATTTTACACGATTTGAGGGGTCGCCCGCCCTGTAAATATCACTCGGATGGGGTTAACAACACAATCTTAACACTGTCAGCCCTTGGAATGTGCTAAACCATCCCTCGACAAGCAAACCTATTTCTAAGGAAATTTTATGTCTAAAAATATAATGATCGTTGTTTTTGCTCAGTTGGTATCTTTAGTGGCTTCTGCAAATACTTTAGAATCTGTTTACCAAAAAAACTCAATTCTTCCTGTCGGTCTTCAGAAAGAAATATTAATTGGTTTAAGCGAAAAGTGTCCTCAAGGAATTTCAAATTTTGGCCTTAAAGAAATTCGGACCACGGCGCAAAAAAGCCAGATGAATGGTCAAGATGTTATTTTTTATACAACAGCTTTTGAATCTCGGTATTATTTCGATGGTATGCATCCTTCAACGACAAACATTGAAGTTCAAAGTCGTGAAATTCTGGCGGCGATTCCTGCTTCCGAGCGATATCAAGAAACCACTGTTTCTGGTCAGGCTTGCGAATAGTTTTTTTGAAATTTTGAACTGGGCGGACACGATTAGATGACTTTATAACCGAATGTCCTGAGTTTTTTGATTTGGCGCTTCGAGCTTGATTTGATTTCAGGGAGAATTACATAATCTCGAACTATGAATTCTCGAATTATGATATCGACCATCTTTGTAGCGTCTCTTATTTCACTTTTTTCTCTAACACTTTATTCTACCGAACCAATTGCCGCTCGTTGGAAAGAGAAGGCAGCGCACAAATGGATTTCACCTCCGATTAAAGAGTGGTCGAAGTCTGATACCACTTGTGATCTCTATCAGGGATATTGGGTCCTAACGGTAGAATATGTCGGTAAAGTCGGAGGCGACTATGGTTCGACCTCTATCGACAAAGACATATTTTTTCTAGATTCAGGCACAGAAAATTGGCGCGGGCTGCAAATCATAAATCTCGAAAATAAAAAACAGATCGTATCGATGGGATATCACGGCTTAGTTGCAAAATTTTCGCTGGTCAGTGACGAACTTATCTACACGGGTCCTTTGGATAGCAGCGAAAAAGAGCCATCGTGGATTCTTTTTAGAAAATGCGTATGGAGTCCACAACATAAACCCAAGGGATGGTTTCAAGAAAGCTACGAAGGTACGCAACGGATCAACTTAAAAACCGGCAAGAAAACTACAACTGGAGTTACATGCAAGGTGGAACTCGCCGCTGGTTAATTTTTGATTTTGGTCAATTTGGCTGAGAGAAGTCGCCATTTTTAGAACTGAAGCAGTTGGCTGGGCTAGCAGCCATCAGGGCCTTGTCCTCACGGACTCGGCTGGCAGAAACTAGTTCCATCACATTCGTTTTGAAAGTAGGAATCGCAGCCCTTTTGAGTTTTGTATCTGCCAAAAATCCAATTCCATATAATTTTTGTCCCGCGAATTTCCTTTTGGTTCATTTCGCCAGAAATACAGACGTACTTTTCATTTTTTGTCAGCTGATGCCAACTCTTTTTATAACTTCGACAAGTAGAAAGCGAAATGGGTCTGCGACTTATGAACTCATGCCTTTCTCCATTTCTTGTTCCGGACAGAACTAGCATGGACATAATAGATTTTTCGTCGCGATCATATTTCCCGCGCTCACAGACCATCTTGGATGCTTTCACTTCGAAGCACTGCCAGTAAGGGTAAAAGGATTCTTGGTTTTGACTGGAAAAAGAAACCGGGTCCGCGATACATGCATTAATTTTTAAATCTTTTCCGTTCAGAATCCCATAGTCCTCTGTCAACAAGGCATAAGGAGATTCTTTTTTTATATTCTGTAGATCCTCTTTTTGGCTTTGAGCCCAACAGATAGTGCAACATAAAAAAATTAATATTAGGAATTTTTGCATTTATTCAACTTTCCCAATTCTTTGTTAAATCTTTTCATTAATTCCTGAGCCCTTGCCTTGGTCACAGTTCTTGTGCCCTTAAATTCGGAAATGGATTCCTCCCAGCTTGCTGGCCTTTTTAGAAGATCAGTAGCAATAGCGCGTTTACGGAAGAGCCATCGGACGCCGGCACAAATATTATTAGAAGGTTCGTTAAGGTCCTCTTTTGTTAAGGTTAGATAGTGGTCCTTTAATTCACCCTTTTCGTTCCCAAGAATTTTTCGGGTCTCATTAGTAATTTGCAGGAGGCCGCGAGCACTATTTTGATCCTTTGGATTTGCCAAAACTTTTGTATTGAATTGGGATTCGCTGGCTATCAATGCTTTGACGAGATTCGGATCTAAAGGTGGTTCAGGCTTAAAAACATCATTCCAATATTTTGTCCAACCTGCGATCAAATCATCATATTGGCTTCCTCTATTTTTGAAACCCAAATCAATCGGACATGGCTTACTTTTGACTTTTGAAAAGTGCTGCTTCGCCACTTCTTGAATTTCATCTGGATAAAATTGATCCTTCCCGGATGGATTTTTTGCACAGTGTTCATGCCGAGTCTTGCTTGAGGGAATGTGCATTGGGTGGGTTCTTACCCAATGTTTTCCGTAAGGGCAAACTCGCCATAGGTGGACCTTCGGTGGTGCTTTTTTTG
>JAYWDA010000495.1:0-3759 GCA_043780105.1 Pseudobdellovibrionaceae bacterium
CAAATAAATCTTTTTTTGCCATTTTAAAAAATCCTCAAAAGAAGGTTGTGGGCCAAATGGTATTACACCAAGGCTTAAGGGGTCAAAATCTAATATTGAGACATTTTAATTTGAGGCCATGGAGCTTAGCCCAAAAACCTCAAGTTTTACGTTGAAATGCCGATCAATTAGTCACTATGAAATACCTACTTCTTGCCATTTCATTAGCTTTTTTGTCGGGTTGTAACATCACGGCAGCCATTGATGAAATCAATCCGTCTTCATTGGTCTCTGCCATTACCTCGCAAAAATTAACTGGTGCTGAGTTCAATTCAGGAGCGCGGAATAACTTAGTCACCGGTGGCGCCTATAAGGTGAACTACTCTCTGGGAACAATGGGTCAGCAGTTAAAAACCACAACGGCTGGCGGCTACCAAGTTTATATGACGGTCCAAGGAAAAGTTCTTTCCGAGGGACCTTGATCGATCGTTTATTTCTTAAATAAATTCAAATATTGCCCATAGCCGGCTTTTTCTAAATCGGCGGCTTTAATAAATTTCATGGAAGCTGAGTTCATGCAGTAACGCTCGCCAGTAGGCTCTGGTCCATCTGGAAAAACATGCCCTAAGTGCGAATCACCTAATTTTGAGCGAACTTCCGTGCGATCACCCAGAAAAACCCGGCGGTCTTTTTTGAGGACAATATTTTGTTTTTCAATCGGCCGACTAAAGCTAGGCCATCCGGTGCCAGATTCATATTTGTCGACGGACGAAAACAAGGGTTCTCCTGACACAACATCGACATAAATGCCGGCCTCATGATTATCCCAGTATTCATTTTTAAAGGGTCTTTCAGTGCCTTCTTTTTGAGTCACATCAAACTGCTCAGGCGTGAGTTTTTTCTTAAGTTCTGCTTCGCTCGGTTTTACAAATGCTTCTTTCACTGTTTCTTTCATGGTGTCCTTACTTTCTGATTCGGCGATTAGTTTTTTGATCATGGCCTCGGTCTCGGCGTAAGCGCCTTCGCCCGCACGGGTGTAGCGAATTTCACCTTTTTTATCGATCAAATAAATAAAAGGCCACGAGGTTTGATGGTAGCTTTTCCAAAGGGCTCCGTCACTGTCTAGCACGACGGGATACTGAATTCCCCATTTCTTCACCGCCGCTTGCACATTGGCAGAAATTTTTTCCTGAGCTGTTTCTGGAGTGTGAATCCCGATCACGCCAAATTGTGAAGCTTGAAATTGTTGATGCCACTTTTTAATATGTGGGATGACATTTTGGCAATTTTTGCAGTCGAAAGTCCAAAATTCAATTAAGGTGACTTTGCCTTTTAAGTCTTTTAGTTGCAAAGGCTGCGAGTTGATCCAAAAGCTAGGGGCATTTGGAAATTCAACATTTAAAGAAGCCGCGACAAGTGTTCCTGACTGTAGCAAGGCGAAGCCCAAAGCAAACATCCATAAATTTCGCATACAACCTCCGTTGCGCGTACTGTTCAAAAGGTTTAGGTTAATCCTACGAGGTGTCTATGTCTTCAATCAAATCATTGTTACTAGGCTTTTTAACAGTTCTCTCTTTTTGCGGAGTCGCAAATGCTGAAACGGCGGCTCTGTCGACTCAAAAAGCCGTCTTTGCTGGAGGCTGTTTCTGGTGCATGCAGGCTCCCTTTGATCAGCTGCCAGGCGTAATTTCAACAACTGTGGGTTATACAGGTGGACGGGTTGTAAATCCCACTTACGAGCAAGTGTCCCATGAAAATACAGGCCATGCGGAAGCTGTCGAAGTCATTTTTGATCCAAAAAAAATAACTTATGATAAAATTCTGGATGTGTATTGGCATCAAATTGATCCGACAACGGTGGACGCTCAGTTTGTTGATGTCGGCGACTCTTACCGCACAGCTATTTTTTATCAGAATGAAGATCAGAAAAAAATGGCCGAAGCATCAAAGTCTGCATGGGAAAAAAAAGGCACTTTTAAAAAACCCATCGTCACACAAATTGTTTTAGCGGGACCCTTTTATAAAGCTGAAGACTATCATCAGTCCTATTATAAAAAAAATCCAGTTAGATATAATTTCTATCGATCTCGCTCAGGCCGAGATCGATATTTGATTTCCATTTGGGGAAAGAGTGATCACTAAAACGCATTTCGCAATGCATGCTTGGCAAACCCTGATTTCTAAGATGAACTAGGAACGGGGGTTCAAGTGATGAAGTTATTTATTTTAGTTGGCTTATTTTTCGTTCAAGCACAAAGCGCAGCATTTCAGATCAGTGATCGGTTGGTTCAAGGTCTGGAGTGCAAAAATATTTCGGCTGCGGCTATTTATTCCAAAGTTCGCGACGACGCGTATTCTATTGAAGCTCAAATTCCAGAGGCCAACTGGGCGACAGGATATCTTGCCAATTGCTGGAGTTTAGCTCACGCACAAAGGCTGGTCTTTATGCTTTCGCGCTTAGCTCCTGACGAAGGTACCAGTGAAGAAAAAATGCGCGGCGTTTTGGATATGTTTCGCGGTTCCAGTCCTGAAGAAGCCGCACGATTTCCAAATCCTATCTTGCAAGAAAGACCTTTAAGGCAGTACAGCGTTTTTTCAACGGATCGAAATTTTTCAGAAGGTTCAAGTTTTTATTCGTTATTACAGCAAGGCTTCTCTGAGCCTGGCATTTTAGGAATTCCAAGAAATTTTAGAAATGAAATCGAAATTTTTCAGATCTATCATTTTCATCGCGCAAAAAATCTTCCGATGTTTTTAGGAAACTGGGAAAGACCAGCGGGCGAAAATCAGCAAAGTTTCAAAAAAATTATTCAAGCCATTGACCAGCATCGTTTAAACCTTTTGGTCCTGCGGGCCGATCGTACAGTCCAGCATGTTGTGATTCCCAAGCGATATGAAATCGCTAGCGACGGTAAATATATATTTCATGTGTTTGATGCCAATTTTCCGGATCGCGAAAATGCTTTTGCCTATGACCCTCAAATTCAACAATTTGAAGGCGGTAGTGTGATGGGAGCTTTTTATCACACGCCTTATTTAACAAAAGCTGTCGGAGTCTTTATCGTCGATGAAGGTGAAAATAAAAAAATCGACGAAGCCTTGGTTCGTTACTACCAAAAGGCTTGTCGAAATTTAATAAATTAATTTACTACTCAGTGGCGCGGTTCGGAGTGCGGTCACGGAAGGTGCTGCGTGCATGCGGATTTGTGCTATTTTCAGTGAACCGCTTCGGCATACGACCATAAGTCACACCACGAGGAGGACGTTGTCCACCCTCTGCCGGTGCGCGATCAGATCCAACACTGACAGATCGTTCTGTGCGTGCACGAAAAGGTCGCTCAGATCTTTCGGCGCTTGGCGCTCGCGTTGGTCTTGTTGATTCTTCGCTAGAAGCCCTGCGTGCTGGGCGAGTATCGCCATCCGAAGAAGAAGGTCTTCGTGTTGGACGGCTGCTTTCAGCTCCTTCGACCGGAGAGGGTCTTCGCGTTGGGCGCGAATCACTGTCACCAGAAGCCCTGCGTGTCGGCCGAGAAGAACTTCGCTCATCGTTTCCACGACGATTCGAAGGTCCACTGCTGCGGCGATCACCGCCACCATTGCGGTCGTATCGACGAGGTCCTGATTCACGATCACCATCAGCACTCATACGAGGGCCTGGCATATCGAAACGCTCAGCTTCAGAAAAAATATCAGGATTCATCATAGCTAAAAATCGACCAGCGACTTCTTCGCCTGTCAACTGACCCAAAGCCTCTTTCCAAGAAGTGTCCATCACTTCGA
>JAYWDA010000496.1:0-2506 GCA_043780105.1 Pseudobdellovibrionaceae bacterium
GCCAAACCAGCTGCTAAAAAAGCTTTAAAAATGGCTCAGCAAAATCCGCAAAAAAATCAGACCGCGGAAAAAATAAAGCCAAGTGCACTTAATTTGAACCCAACGTTTGATCCACTGGCGATTAAAGTTCGGCAACAAAAATCAGAAGCTCAGACTTCTGAGGGCTACGATTATGAAACAGCCGCTGGCGGCGATGTCAGTCAAACCGAAGATTATATCAAAGATGTAGATCAGGGGTCACAGACGTTACTGAACGCGCGCGAATTTAAATACTACACCTACTATTCGCGCATCCGAAGGCAGCTCAGCCAACACTGGGAGCCTAAGGTTCGAGAAAAGTTAGTTCGCCTGTTTCGTCAAGGTCGCACCATCGCTTCGGACCGCGACCACACGACAAAACTTTTAATTATTTTAAGCGAAAATGGAAAACTGATGAACGTGCAAATTTTGGGCGAATCAGGAGTTCACGATTTGGATGATGCAGCGATGGATGCCTTTCGCTCGGCAGCCCCGTTCCCAAACCCCCCCAAAGGCATTATCGAAGCCGATAAAACTGTTAAAATACGCTGGGATTTTGTCCTCGAGTCCTAGAGGTAGAAAGACCTCAAAGCTGCGCAGTGTCAATGGTTTGCCCACTCGCTACGACAGGGTAAGCATACAGTCCTCAATCACCTCTGGAGATATCAGTGGAAAAAACCTTAAAAAATTTGAACCGTGATTTGCTTGAAAGCATTGCTCGCCGAGCTTTGTATTTATCAACTCAGATGATTCATATCGCAAATCATCGCAGCGACAAAGAAAAAGGCGATCCAAAAATTGGCGGTCATCCTGCTGCTTGCGCAAGCTCACTGCATGTTTTAGGCGCTTTACATTTGGTGACTAAAACCGGTTTTGATTTTATCGCGAATAAACCTCACGCCTCACCGATGGATCATGCTTATAACTACTTACTCGATTTATTTTTGAAATCCGATCTATCAAAAATGTCCCAAGAAGATGCGGATACTGCGATGACCGGCCTTCGTAAATATTCAAAAAACGGCGAGCCCGTTTTTCAGTCTTATCACTCAGCTTATGATTGTGATCACCATAACTTCTTTCCTTCTGGCACGGTGGGAATTCCACCGGTTCAAGCGGGTTATATGGCGCTCGCTTACAGATACGCCCGCGAGCATGGCTATGAAGTTCCGGACGCTCATTTTTGGGCTTTGATTGGCGATTCAGAATTTCGTGAAGGGTCAATGTATGAAGCGATGCCTGACTTTGCTGAACGCGAACTTAAAAACGTTACTTGGATTATTGATTACAATCGACAGTCCTTAGATGGTCACCGCATCACCAATAAAAAAATTATGAACGGCACCGATGCCGATCGAATCCAGCGCACCCAAGAAGCCAATGGCTGGAAAGTTATTCAGCTGCGACATGGAGCCAAGCGAAAAGCCTTGTTTCAAAAAGCGAACGGCGCCCTTTTTCAGACTTTCTTAGAAAAAGAACTTGAAGATTATGAGTTGCAAGCACTGTTGCTTGTCGCCGATGTTAAAGCTTTAAAAAAAGGCGTGTTAAAAGACCACTCACATTTAAAAAAATTCTTGGACGCCATCACGGATCAAGAGCTCTTCGAAGCTCTGCGTGATTTTGGCGGTCATGACATCATCGGCATTATCGAAGCCATGATGGAATGTCGACAAAGTAAGAATCAACCAACTTTGATTGTGGCTCACACATTAAAAGGTTGGGGTCTTAAATCTGCGGCTCAATCGGGCAATCATTCATCGCTTCCAGGCGAAGACGAAGTCGAAGAGCTTCGTCAAAAGCAAAACATCAAAGGTGATAAATTATTTGAACGCTTTTCCCCGACATCGGCTGAAGGCAAATTTCTTAAAGAGCGCGGTGACAGTTTATTAAAAGAAATCAAGGCGCAACATTCGTTAAAAGATAAAAATCAAAAAATATTTTTGGATAAATTCAATCAGTGGGCGATGCCAGCTTCATTGGATATTAATTTAAAAATGGCAAGCTTCCCCCACACACAATGGATGCTGGGCCAATTAACGGCAAAGCTCACTCGTATTGCAAACACCGACGAAAAGAAGAAACCATTGCCAGAAAGTGAAAAGGCCTGGAAGGCCCCTTCTGAACTTTTTATTTCAATGGCGCCAGATGTGGGAACTTCAACAAATTTAAATCCTGCCATGGATGGAAAAATCTTTGGCGCCATTCAGGTTGATGATATCGAAGCTGAATACGGAGTTAAAGACACAAAACTTCCTGACTTGGTTCCCGGCGAAGACGTTTCTGATCGATTTTTAAGATTTGAAATTGCAGAGTGCAATGTCATGTCTTGTGTGGGCTCCTTCGGAAAAATTCGCGATACCCTAGGGATCCCGATCATGCCGCTAATGACCGTTTATGACTTTTTTATTAAGCGCGCTCATGATCAGTACTTTTATAATATGTATTGGAAATCTAGTTTTTTCTGTATTGGAACTCCTTCGGGCGTGAC
>JAYWDA010000497.1:0-3915 GCA_043780105.1 Pseudobdellovibrionaceae bacterium
CAGAATTTAATTAAATTAGAAAAAAATATTTACGAAATTGAAATTAAAAAGCCAAGAGGCGATTTCCTTTTTATTTTAGAGTCCTTCACAATTGATAAAAGCACTCAAGTCTTTATGACCAATGCGATTCAGATTAAGCCGACCTTGCCTGCTGCCTCCGGCGGCACAGAAGGCAGACAGAAAGGAAATTTAAAAATAAATAAAATTGGCATTGAAATAAAAGACGCCTTTTATCCATTAAAAGATGAGATGAATTTACCTTACGGCAAAGGCGACCTTTGGTTCTCTGTTGAATCCAGCTCGCCGATTCGAAAAATTGATTTCTATATCTCTAAAACTTTTGGAATCTTAAATCCCGAGGCTAACTCAAATTCAAATGACTATTATGAAAATCAAGAAAAATATCCATTTCCTTCTGAAAGAACGGACCACGAACTGGTCACTTTTGACACTTCAGATTTTCGTCAAGTTGAAATCCGCAAAGGAGTTTTTGAAATTAGCATTCCCTACGACTTTAGCATCAGTCCCTTAATGTCACCCAATAGCACGGTTATGAATGCCTTGAATGAAAATATATTGGTTGCATTTTTTAACATAAAAGAATTGATGGAAAAAACGATAAAAAATGATATCCGCGGTTTGGACTTAGCTGTCCGAAACCTTCATTACATCCAAGTGGTCAATGATGATATGGAACAAGTCGTTATTCAGAAAAAGAAGCCCATCCTTTTAAGGTTAGGCGGCGTCGATTTTGGACATCCCCCAATACCACCACCACCACCACGCCGATCCTCTTGTAAAAATATTTTTAATTGATCTATTTTAAAGGCTGATCAATTAAGTTAAATAACTGAAGACCCAGACAATAAACGGAGTCTGAGTCCCCCCGCGAACTGTATTTGGTGATCAATTCAATGCTCATTTTATTCAGATCATTTTTAAATTCTGCCATATCTGATTTTCGCAAGCTAAAAATATTTGTGCGAAATTCCCGTTCCGTTAAAGTCTGCGAAGTTAAGGCGGCTTGGGCTTTTGCTAAAAGCTGAAAGTGAAAAAGCCGAATGGCTTCGGAAGAGACCTCTTCGCCAACATAGGTCGAATCCGATAAGGTAATATATGTATTTTCTTTTTTACTGAGCAGTCCTAACTTTGTCAGACGCGCTAGCGCCGCAGCTGCTTCACTGCGACTGATCCTTAGAAGCAAAGACAAAGACCTTGCATTCAACGGTGATTTTTTTCCCAGCGTATCGATCACCTCTAAAATTGCAAGATGGTACCAGTCAGCAATAAAATTAAAGCTCTCTACGGCCAACTGCGAAGGATCGTTTTTTAATTTCGATTTAATCCTTAAGCGCGCTTTTTTCTTTGTCTCTGCGGACTTTGCAAATTTTGCTTCTAGCAAAGACCAAAAATGCTCTTGGTGTTCCACCGGTAAATTCAGCTTTTTTGAAAGCGTCTGGGTCCGTTCCCTGGAAAGTCCCAGTCGTCCTTGAAAAAAATCAGATAAGGTTGAAGCGCTGACTTCAAGGTCCCGGGCATAAGCTCTTAGTGAATAATGCGATCGCCTTCGACAGCGAATTTCAAATTCGTGCTTTAAATAAAATCTTGGGTCATCCGGAAAGTAAGAGGGCGAAATCATTGATTGGTTTTAATCAATATTTTTTCTTTCCACAAGCATTTCCGAACATCTCCGAACACATTGTTCGGTCCAGCTCTTTACCTTTGATGCATTTTCAGCGAGTGTCAGCTCGGCAATAGCCAAAACAACACAAACTAAGGAGTCGCATATGCAAAAATTATCATTATTAGTTGGCCTTCTGTGGGGACTTTCAGCCCTGGCCCAAACCAGCGAAGTTCGAACCGCAGCACCCAGTCTTGATGTCCGTGAGGCTCATAAAATCGGTGTGATGGTGGGCCTTGGCGCACCTTATCCTAGCTTGCTCGGGCTGACTTTTGGCTACCACCTTAATAAAGACGTTCGCTTGAGTTTGGGTTACGGCGAAGTTGAAATGACCACAGGAATTTCAGTTTCAAACGCGGGCCTAAAAACTAAAACCATCAAGGCGACCACCTATGATCTGGGTGCTGATTACTTTCTGATGGAAGATCGACTGCGCCCTATTATTGGTGTGCATGCGGCTTCTCTTAATATTGAAGGAGACGGCGAAATTAATTTGCAAGGGTTTACAAAATCAGGCGTGCACGCTTACTCGTCTTTAGGAATTGACTGGGTCGCAGACAATGGATTTCAAATCGGCACGGGCATGAATGTTTCATTTTTAGGAGCCTCTGGTGGCAGTTTCTATATTAACTCTGGCTATTACTGGTAAGGGGCAGACGATGAAAAATATTTCTATTATTGCGATGGCCTTATGGCTTGCAGCGTGCACTTCTTCAAGAGTAAAGGATCAGGCTTCGGTGAGTAAAATTAAGAAAGTTGCGATTGTGGCTTTCACGGTGACAGAGCCCCAGGGTGCAAAAATTTCTTTAAATATTGGCAAGGGTCTTGAGTCTGCGCCCGGAGGAAGTCATATGACAGAGACATCGCCGCACATTGATTCCATGTACACAAGCCTTGGTGAAAACTTGCGCAGCAAACTAAAATGGCAAGTGGTCGACTTAAAAGATTTAAAGGCCCATCCTGCTTACAAGATAGCTTATAAAAACACCATGGAAGGTTGGCAAAATAAAATGCCTACGGGTCAGGGGCTTCAAGATTATGAAGTTGAAGGCCTGATGGATTGGAATGGCCTAAGGCTTTTAAAGCAGGAAGGCCGCGAGCAATTAATTCAAGCTTTGGGCGTTGACGCCATTATCATGGCTAAATCTTATGTGGTTTTGGACGGTGTCACGGTCTTAGGGATCGGCGACAAATATCCGAAAGCCCACGTCAGTTTAGAAATATATGGCAAGGGTCAAGAAGATCCTATTTGGCGAGAAGTTTTTACGGGAGAGAAGTCAGAAAAGTCTGTGGGAAAAACTGCGTTTATTGATTCAGATATTTTAAAAGAGTCGTCTTTGAAATCGTTTAAATCTGCGGCCGCCCATATTGGTGATTCGAAGGAATAATTATAAGGCCGTCAGGTTAAAGTTTGCCTTTAACCCGGCGGTTTTTTATCTAAATAAGCTTTGTCGAAAAGTTCGACAGGCAATACTTACCTGTTCAGTTTATAACACACGAGAAAAAAACAGATAACGGGTAAGGTCTGTGATCTTAAGGGCGGAGGTTCTTGTGAATTCCAAAAAGTGGTTGGTTGTTTTGTTGCCAATGATTTTTATACTCGGATGCACAGTTGAAAAAGTGACCGAAAAAACGATCGCTCCCGACCGTCAGGCTAACCCCAACATGCAGCAGTCCATTTCGGCGGTCAGCCCTCAACAGATGACCTTTTTAAAAGCGAGTTTAGGAAAAGCCTTCATTCTTATTCCAACGGTAAAAAATACGGGACATTTTCCAGATATAAGTTTTCTTAAGCCCATGATTATAAGTTTCGAAAAATCTGGTGACAGAGTAGCACTTTTTAACCTGACCGAGGAGCAACTTTTCGATACTATTCCAGCCAGTCGACTGCTCCAAACTTTTCAAATTGCTGCGGAAAATGAAACAACCTTAACAATTAACTTATCGAATGGTTTTAATTCTTTAAATGCTAAAGGTTCCACAGACATCCTGTTTAAAGAAAGCTTCGCTCAATTGATTGAGTCAATTCAATCAGGTCTTGAAACCCGCCTTGAAGTAAAAGATTCGTTTGTTAGATCAACAGAGTCCAGTGAGAATTCCATTTTCATTGAACAAGCTATGCGCATTACAAACACAGCGCTGAGGGACATGCCCAACCCTAGCGACCCTACGAAAATGCAGCCCCAGTTGATCAGGACGGAAAGCTCATCGACGATGACATTTGAAATTAAGCC
>JAYWDA010000498.1:0-2914 GCA_043780105.1 Pseudobdellovibrionaceae bacterium
ATGAACTCATAAACGATCTGCTTGACCTTTCCCGCGTTGAAGCAGGACGAATTGATTTAGATAAGATGCTGTTTAACTTGTCTCAAGAAATGGAGATCATTTGTGAGGGCCTAAGAATACAAGCCGCGATCAAGGGTCTCGAGTTGACTGTCACTTTTGATGATCGTGTGCCTCAATTTGTCAGCACGGATCGAACGCGCTTACGGCAAATTATTTATAATCTTGTCGGTAACGCAATGAAGTTTACTTCGAGCGGTAGCATCAACGTGCATGTGCATAAGGATCCACAAGAGCAATCCCTGAATTTCTTGGTGAAGGATTCAGGCTGTGGCGTTGACAAGAAAGATCGACCCAATCTTTTTGAGCCGTTTTCACAAGCAAACAAAACAGTGCATCGACAATATAAGGGAACAGGTTTGGGGCTTGCTTTATCAAAACAGCTCGCTAGGCGCATGGGCGGTGATTTGATTTTATTGGAAAGCCATCCAGGTAAGGGGTCAACCTTTCTGTTGAGTATTGATGCGGGGCTGGAGCAAGAAAGTTCAGCTGTTGAAGAAAAACGAAAATCAGCAGGTGTTCCATCCCATCCCCTGCAAGGTGTTCGCGTCATAGTGGTAGATGACGATAGTGCTATGCGGGATCTACAGGTAGATATCCTCGTTGCCGCAGGAGCAGAAGTTCGAGCCTTTGAGAGTGGAAAACAGGCAATAGAAGAGTTTGAAGCCTGGTCTCCTGACATTTTTTTTATGGATTTGCACATGCCTGACCTTAACGGCTTTGATAATGTTAGGACTCTCAAAGATCAGGGAATTGTTTGCCCTATTATCGCTGTCACTGGAAGTGGAACGGCTGAAGAAAAGAAAAATTGCCTTGTAGCTGGATATGATGATTTTCTAACAAAACCATTCAAAATTGATTCGTACATCGAAATGGCTGCTAAGTGGTCCGATGAATCAATTCGTCGCCAAGGCAACCTGGCACCAAAGCCTCACAGTTTATATAAACCTCGGTTTCATTCGCACTGACACTTTACAGGTCTCAATCCAAAGCTCGATAGCGATAGAAAGCTTCTACAAATACAACAGTCAGAAGAACGCCGCCGATTTGCCACCACCATTTATCTAGGACAAGACCCGCAGCCAAAATGATAACTCCTAAAACAAATGGACGAACACGACCCCGCTGACTTCGTTTCAAATTTTTCCATGGAGAAGTGACAAAATAATTTTTCAACTCAATCCTCATGACAGAAGGCACAACGTAAAAGAGTGGTGGCGCACTAGACGATATCGATTAAAATCCCGTCTAGCGACTCCGCCACTTAATAAGAAGAACTGCCCATTGGGATTTCCCCAGAACAGCTCAAGAGCTGGCATTTCAAATGAAGTATTCCTTTATTCGTTTTCCGCTTAAGCCATTCTCCGGGCATACACAGAAAGTTTCAAAGTTGACTTCATCCTTCGCATTATCCAGATGGTTAAATCTGAAAAACACCACCATTAAAACATCTTTAAGCTTTGAAACCTAAAGAAGCTCTACTCCAAAGATCCTCGCTCCTTTGACAGAGCTTATCGATCTTATCCGCCCCGCTCATAAGCTTGGCAGTTGGTTTCATCAACACTACCGATCGTTGCCAATCGACATCATTAACTTGTCCAACCACTTTTGCTGACGTCAGAGAAACGTCACCGACCTACAAGTGGTTCCGTGCTTTCACCAAAACTCATTCTCGACATGTTGTCCTCCCATTCTTAGAGAAGTTGTTGGCTGCGAATATCCAGTTCTTCGCCAACAATATTAGCCTTCGCCTTTGTTCAGAGGCTCGGCCTTCTCTTCAGTCTCCCGTTATCCGTTCCGAACGTTCATAGACTGACGAACTTTTGAGGTTCGCTTTCGCTACAACCTGCCGATTTACCAAATCCATGACACGAACATGCCAAAGACTTTTTCGATCAGCTGACGGGAGATTTTTCAACCTCCCGTTGATCCAGGCTACAACAGCAACTGGACGATTCTGTTGACGGGGCTTACACCCGCTTGAGTTCTGACTAGCATCGCTGCATTCGAACATGCAGATGAACTAAGCAGCTTTCATGCCACGAGTAGAATATAGGTCTCTTGTGTTTTGTTTGATTTGAACCACAACTTTAAATTTTAGTGGGGTATATTGGCATTAAGAAGATCTATAACGTCTCAAAAGAATGTTTTGCAAAAAAATGACTGCGGGCGTTTTTGGTGTGGACTTGTGAAGATAAGTTTCTATCAATCTTCGAATGACAGTGATGTCTCCTCACAACTTATATTGTATAGAAATCTAATTAACGAAACTGACATTCAATTTTAGTAAGTGGCCCTCACCTTGCAAATGATCCCATTGTTGAAAATTATTCTGAGGAGAAACCCAATAATGAATCAAAGTATTTCCACGGCCATTAAATCGACAAGACAGGCAGAATTTTATGAGCAAAAATCAGAAGAAGGATTTGGATTTTTGGAAACAAGCGGTGGTCGCAAGTGCTATTTTGGAGAAAACAGTGTCATCAATAAGAACTTCAATCATTTGAAAATTGGGCAAAGGGTGAGCTTTCATGAGGAGCATGGGGAGAAGGGTCCGCAAGTGACTTCAATGTCCGTGATATGAAGTTGCTAGGCAAGATATGAATACCCACCTCGTTAATTATCTCACCAAACAAGAACACTTATATGAAAAGCAGGTCCAAGAAACCTATCAGGATCCCACAAGAAAGAATGTCCATGAGCTTCGCGTGACTGTTCGTAGAATTAGCGCGGCGCTTTGGCTCATTGAACATGGCTTTCCTCGTATATCGTTTGGAAAATTGCCTTCATCTTTACGAAAAATCGGTCAAGTCCTTGGAGAGCAACGTGAGCTCGATGTCGCAATTCAAGACGGCAC
>JAYWDA010000499.1:0-1658 GCA_043780105.1 Pseudobdellovibrionaceae bacterium
TATTTGATCAAGATTTAAATCCAATTTGCGCGCACTTAAAGTTGTTGGGAAAAGAAATTTATTCAACAGATGAAAAGCATTACCCTGAAGAAAAACTAGCCTTAACCCAGTACTCAGTTCAAGTTGCAAAACGTGATGCTGGTCGCGTTGGGCCAGAGACTATAAAGCTTGTTGAAGAGCTTTTAAAGGGATCATCGCCGTTAAGATATTTACGCAGGGTTCAGGGAATTGTTCGGCTATATCAATCCAACAAAGTCAGTCGCGAAGCTTTAGAGCATGGATGTAAATTAGCAATGACATTTAACAAAATGCAATATGGATATGTGCAATCCGCAGCAGGATATTTTGATAAAAACGGGAACCGACCAAAGCTTGTAGGATCTGCTCCGATCCGAGAGTCAAAGTCAGTTTTTTTACACAACAAACAATTACAAATGGAAGGATTAGAAAATGATGAATGATCAGGTTAAACAATTGTCTCATGGGCTACGGTTATTCGGGGTGCATGGTGGCTTTGAAAAAAGAGCGCAGCAAGCAGGAAGTGAATCGTTGAATCACTTAGAATTTTTACGATTAGTTTTGGAAGATGAATTTAATCAGCGCAAAAATGCAGCCGCCAAAAGACTTTTAACAAAAGCAAAATTTAGAAGTGCTGCTGATTTAGAGGACTGGGATCAGACGTTTGACCGTGGTTTTACGAAGACAAAACTACGAGAACTCGCGGCTATTGGTTTTTATCAATCACAAGAAAATTTATTACTACTTGGTAAAACTGGCGCTGGCAAAACCCATCTAGCCGTTGCAATAGGTCGCAGGCTTTGTACGGAAAATATTTCGACGTTATTTTTTCCAGTTAATTTTTTGTTCGAAGAAGTCATGGCTGCTAAAGCTGCAGGTAAGTATTTGCCCTTTGTTAAAAAGTTATCTCAGTCGCAAGTGATAATTTTGGATGATTTTGGTTTAAGAAATTACACCCACGACGAAGCCAATGTGTTGGTGGATATTTTAGAAGATCGTCACCGCAAAGGTTCAGTTGTTGTCACATCGCAAGTTGATACGAACGGTTGGTTAAAATTATTTGAAGATCCTGTGATCGCTGAAGCCATCGTGAGTCGGCTCGAGCATCCAAGTCAGAAATTAATTATTGGCGGTGGAAACTACCGGGAAAAATTGCAAAATCAACTTCCCAGCGGGAAAAAACTTGAATTAAATAAAATGCTCAAGTAATCATCACGTCGCTGCCGCTCCGGTGGTACACTTTGATGAAATTGGGTGGCGCTTTAAGATAAAATCGGACATCAGTGAATGAGCGTAATGAAAAACAGATTCAATTTGCTCCGGTTGCAAAGCATGAAGCAAAATCTCAAGTTTGAGTTTACATGGAACAGCCTTTGACCGAATTGGATCCGTACTCAAGTTTTTGAAACTTGAAGGACTGTACCCATAGCCGGTCATGATTTGATTTCTCATTTCCAAAGTCACAGGCTTCGCACCGGTTTCGATCTTTGAAATATAACTTAAAGACAAACCGACAAGCTTCGAGGCCGCCGCGAGATCATAACCTTTCTTAAGCCGAATGAATCTTAAGACTGCTCCGTCGTATGTCTTGGCAGTGCGGTCACGATTTTTGTAAGTCGCAGCCCATGTCTTGAACATCG
>JAYWDA010000500.1:0-6867 GCA_043780105.1 Pseudobdellovibrionaceae bacterium
TTCGGTCCGTCAAAATCAAGAACATTCAGCGGCGTATGTATCGACACAATAAAATCCGGTTTAAAATCCTCAATCAATTTCAGCGCACACTTTGTTTCAGGTTCGCTTCCCGCTTCTTCGCCTGGAAATCTTCTTGGATTTGAAGACGTCGAAGCCTTCCAATATTTCATGGCATCTTCATCCCAATCTCGAGTGGGAAAATTTCGATTCAAATCAATTTTGTGCGCGTTCGTACGAGTTTTATATTTTGCACCGTCAGGATTTAAAACAGGAATCACTCGCCAAGAATTTCGCGGCTCGATCGATTGCAGCCGCTCAAGCCAATAGCGACCCACGCTGCCGGCAGGCCGCTCATCCCCGTGAATGACACTGATGACGAGAATTTTTTTACCGCCACCACTGGAAGTTCCCGGCTTATCATAGTGGAAGATAGGCTTTCCTTCGACGCTTTTACAAATGGGATCCAGTTGCACTTGTTGGCAGGCGGCTTTTAAAACTTTTTCATCGAAAGGCCCAGGGAAAACCTTCAATTCCTGCAAGCAAGAATCTGCCACTTCGCCCTCAGGGGTTTTAGCAAAACCAAAGGCGGGAAATAACAGCAGTAAAAAAATGATCTGTTTTTTGTTCATCTTGTGTTCATCATTCTCTCTCTAAATAAGGCATGGGGAAAAGGATAAAAAAACTTTGTTGCACCATTTTGAGATTTCCTGAACCTCGCCCTAGGTCGGGCTGAAAACTCAAGCTAAACTGTTTAAAGACAAGTTTCTTCAAAAATAAAGGGAGCTGCTTCCGATGTTGGCAATGTTACTGAGCAGAACAAGTTTTAGCTACTTCATGATGTTAATTATAAACCCCATCATTATCCTTTGTTTTCAGAATTGCAGCGTGGTGAAAATGAGTGATATAAAAATGGAGGCGCCGAAGCCCTCTATAGCTGCTCCAATTAAGCAAATCGCATTATAAGCCCAGACCTAAGATCGGGCATAAAAATATCACTTTACTTTCATATAACTTACACTGTAAATAGAAACTGTAACTATTTTGTAAGTAATATGGAAGTGACTATGAAAAATAATCTGACAAACAAGCAAAAAAATAAATCAGCCCCTCCCCCCAAGCCGCTGACCCCTAAAGAAAAAACTGTTCTGCACTTCATTGAAGAACAGATTATGAGTTCTGGAGTTTCCCCCTCTTATCAAGAGATTAGGGAACACTTTGGATTCTCATCGTTTAACTCTGTGCAGAATTATTTGAAGCAACTTCGCGATAAAGGTTACATCTCATGGAACCAAAATCAAAAACGGTCCCTTGAGGTCCTGCACTCTTCTGAAAAAATTCGTAATGACTTAAGACTAACGCAGTCAGGGCCTCGTCAGGCACCGCTTCTCCAAGCATCTGATGAGGTCCTGGCCCTTCCCTTCTTGGGGAAAGTGGCTGCCGGAATTCCACTTGAACGGGTTGAGTCTGGGGAAACCATTCCCGTCTTAAGATCTTTTGTTCGCGATGCTTCAAAAACCTTTGTCCTCAAAGTCGAAGGCGATTCGATGATTGATGAAGGCATTTTAGACGGCGATTTGATTATGGTTCAGTCACAGCCATCGGCAAAGAACGGTGATTTGGTCGTCGCCACGGTTGAGGACGAGTCCACTGTTAAAAGATACTATCTACGGCCTTATCCTTACGGTGAACTCAAAGAAATGATGGTTGAACTGCGACCGTCTAATCCAAAGATGAAATCGCTCTGGTACTCTCCGGATGAAGTCAGCGTTCGAGGTTTAGTGACAGGCCTGATTCGCAATTACATCTAGTAGACCTTTGTAGGTATTTGTTTTTTCAGAAGTATTAAGCAATTACTTTTCTGACCACGCTCAGTAGAATTTAATCTATGAAGAACGAAACTAAATTAGGTTTGATGATTGCTGGAATTATTTTACTCGCGCTGGGAGTGGGCAAGGCCCTTCATCTCAGCTTCCATCCCGACACTTTTCAAATTGGCTACACGGTTTATTCAGAAAAAGGCCAAGAGTTTCGGGGCTTCATCCCGGAAAAGAAAAATATCCCGTTATCGACCTCCTGCAACCAAAAATGTGATGAGTCTCCGTCCACTTTTACAATGCAATGTCGCCAAGAAGGCCACGAAGTCTATTCTGGTCCTTGCTGTGAGAGCCTATGTTCTGCTAGTTTGTTGTCTTCCAACCAAGGACAGAGCTTATGAACGATCAACAGAAACAAATCGCCAAAGAAATGATACCTTTTTTATTGAATGCCGTTTGGCCTATTTTGCTCATCGGGATCATCGCAAAAATATGGGGACCTTCTTTTTAAGTTAAGAAAACTTAAGAAGTTCGCCTGAGTGGCAACCAGTTTCTGATTTCACTCTGCACTTCCTGAATCTGCTGATCGAATCGCACTCCGTACCCATGCCCGTATCGCAATTGTAGCTGGTTATTTTGCCACGAAGTTCGACCACTCACGCGAACTTGAGCTGAGCCCAATTTAAAACTTAAAGATAAGCTGGTATGCCTTCCCAGAATTTCATTGGGAACTTCGACGAAACATCCCCTGGCCGTGACATCGCGAACTCTCCCAAGCAGAACTTGTTGCCCCACTTGAACTGCCGCTTTGGAAGAAACAGGGATACGAAATTCCTTAAGCGTCATATCGCGCTCTAGGTTCAAAAATATTTCAATCTCTTCTTCACCAAAAAACTGTAAGTACATTTCTAAGAAAACTTGCCGCGTGGCTAAATCCAAATCCTCGTAAAGATTTGTTCTTTGCAAAAAGAAATACTGCAATAAGTTCGGCGTCATCACGGGATGCATAATTTGACCCTCGCTGGTACCGGGGTATCTAAAGCGACTGTCTTCCAATGAAATAAAAGCGGCCGAATTTTTTCCATGCTGCGGAGAGGAAAAAGATCGATTGAAATACTTATTACTTTTTTCATCTAAGGCACGCGCCAAAAGCACAGTCTGCGCAGATTTTGCCGAATGAAACCTGATCACATCGCTCTTCTTTCTAAAATACCAATTTTTACAAAAAGATTTTGCGACATAAGGATGCACATTTAAAATAACTTGCTCTGAAGCCATAAATTTTTTGACGTAAGTTAGTGCATACTTCATCAGTAAATGGGCCAAAGCCTCAGACCAGCCTTGAAATCCTTTTTCCACAACAAAGGAAGATAATTCGACGGTCTCTTCCCCTGTTTTCCTTAATTGATTAATTTCATCTGTAAAATATTTTTCAGCCGGTAGTCCCAAGGGAGAATCCGCCACCAAAGTCATTGATGCAATCAAAAGACCTTTATACTTAATAACAATATGATTGGTCTGCGGAAGAAAGTGATAAATGGTACAACGCAAACCCGAAGCCTGAGGCTTCATCAAGCCCCGCGCAAGAAAGCTTTCATGCTGCAAACGAAAAATGGCTTCCAAGTCTTCCTGGGATCTTGCGATTTCAATAACAAAATTAGAATCCCAAACAAGTTCCGGAATGACATAGCCAATGTGACTTATTTTTTGACCCCAAAAATGGGCATAGGATTTAAAAGCCTCAATCAACCTATTAAAAAGTTTTTTTATCACAAGGCATCCTTACTTTGAATTCGGAATTTTTTTCGCACTTTGAAACAAGACTTAGCTTCAAATCTTTCAAGAAGATCGGTTGAATGAATTGGGGATTTTGTAATTTCAGTCACTTCTTCCTCTTCATAAGTACCTAAACGACTTTGCAGATTTTGATAATTTTGAAAGAACTCTTTTTTCATAAATTCAGATAACTCGGTTGCAGTGAATTCAGGATAGTGTTTATTTAGAAAACCACGAAGTTCTCGGGAAAAATCGTCCATGTTTTGAAATCGCTGATTGGGTTCATGACTTAAGGCTTTTTGAACACAAGCTACAAGCTCAGCGTCAATCAGTGGATTAATCTCCTGCAGGGGTTGAATTTCTTGAAATCGATTTTTATATCCACGGCACCCAGTAAGGACTTCATACAGCACAAGTCCTAATGAAAAAATATCGCTGCGATGATCTAGTTTTTCGCTATTGACCTGCTCGGGACTCATATAATTTAATTTTCCCTTTAAAACGCCGGCTTGGGTTTCATCGCCAAAGCCTTTGATTTTTGCCACCCCAAAATCAATCACTTTTATTTCACCCGTATAACTAATCATGATATTAGCAGGGCTGATATCCCGATGAATGGTGATATCATGGGCCGAAAAAAGGCCCGAGGCCGCTTCGGCAATCATATATAAAGCCATGGCCGTGGGAATAGAAGACTGCCTTTTTTGAAGCTCACGCAAAATTTGACTTAAATTAAGACCGTGCACTAACTCCATCACTAGAAAACATTGATCGCCGTCGGCGCCAAAGTCATAAATTGAGACAAGATTCCTATGCTGCAATTGCATCGCAACCTTGGCTTCGGCTTTAAACATATGGATAAAGTCAGGACTTTCACTTAAATCAGGAAGAATTTTTTTAATGGCAACGAATTTACCTAAGCCCATAGCTGCAGTGGAACGCGCCAAGAAAACTTCGGCCATTCCACCTTCTGCAATTTTTTGTATAATCTTATATTTATCCATAAGCTTGGTGACAGTATAACACTTCAAAACGCGAATGTGTTTTTACACCACAGTCGTCAACTTTTTAGGCAGTCAAAGTTGGACTGCCTATTTAGTGTTGAACTTGTTGGCAAAATTTTAAAGATTTTTGACTCCTAGTTGGCCGCTTTGAACTGATAAACCGCTTTCAATCCTTTTTCCGCTGGCACTAACTTCTGATGACAAACCCCGATCAAATTTGCATCCACAGATTGGTCAGAGTATTTTTGCAAATCAGAAAGGGCTTCTTCACAGGACTTAGCATTCCACTGTAAGATGACCAAATGCCCGGTCATAGCAGCCGTTAAAGCTTTCTCCACAGTAATTTTTTCCAATCCATAAAGGTGACCCAAACCAAAGGCAATGACATCTGGATCCGAATTCATAATGCGCTCGAAAGCTAATTCAAATTCTTCCACCGTTTTACGCGGAAGTTCGATTTGATTGATTCCTTCAATCACAATTTCCACTGGGTTTTCCACAGTAAAGATGGCGTGATTCAGGGTTTGCGCCTCTAGTAGGAAAGACTGCACCGTTGTTGTCTTGCCTGAACCTGCGACCCCGCAGATAACAATCAAGCCACTTTTTTTCTTAGCCCAGCTTTTAAATATTTGTAAAGTTTCTGGGTCACTGTTCGTAATCTTTTCAAGTGGCATAACATCTTGCTGCGGATTCCAAAGCTGCAACGTCACCCGAGGGCCCGCCACAGTTTCAATTTTTTGATAGCGCACTTGTAAAACTTCACCCTGCCCGCGGTGCAAATGCAGACGTCGCATATTTTCTTCGCGCACCGCCGAAGACATTTGCCGCCAATCTTCATCCAGTTTTTTAAAGGTGGACTCTTGCAACAAAGTTAAATGCTCAAATCCCTTCCGCTGCCGGTAACGAATTTCATATTTACCTTGGGCAGGCCCAACGTGAATCAATCTTGTTCCATGATCATAAGCATCCCAAATCAGTTGTTCCGCTAACTCTTGGTTTGTTGTTTCCATTTTTAGATCCCTCCTAGATCTGTTGATTAATAAATTCTGCAGTTCAAATAATTCTTTCTGCGTTTGAATCTGTGGACCCTTCCCAGAAATATGAATCTCTAATTCATCTTTTAAAAATCGCCACTGCCGTCCCAATTTATGGCCCGGCACTTTGCCCGCCTGCAGCCACTTGTACATCGTGCTGGGGGTAGTTTTTAGAAACTGAACCGCTTCGTCGAAATCTAAATAAGCTTTATTTTCCATATCTATCCATTGTTATCCATAATTATCCTTTGTCAATATCCAGCACCCATATCGGCCTCGATAATCCCAGCGAAAGGCCAGAAAAGCTGGCCCAAGGCCCAGAGAAGGCCTAGCGATTCAATCCATTGAATTAGGCTCAGAATTGAATTAAAACTTTGATTCGTTTCTGTTGCGGAGAGGTGGCCGAGTGGCTGATGGCGCACGCTTGGAAAGCGTGTTTAGGTTAATCCCTAACGAGAGTTCGAATCTCTCTCTCTCCGCCATTTCCCGCTCGTAAAAAAGTACCGAATCGAAAAACCCAAAACGAAATAAGCACTTAACGAAGCAACAACCGAGTGAGCTTCCAAGCCCAACATTTCTACAAATTTCTGGATATTTCAAAATTTGGTAGGATTTTGGTAGGCGTTTGGTAGGGATCGAAATCTTTACTGAACGCACTGATCACGGGAATGAGAAGTTTGAACCCGAGAGTCGGAAACCAACACTGTTCACAATCTCGGAACTTTATAACTAAGTCTGTGTTTTGCGATATCGAGATTGATCAGTAACTTATTACATCGGGTATCGGTCACAGCTTAAAATAATTCCTAACTTGGACCACAATCAGTCGGCAAGCACACCCATTTTTTTCAAGCCACTAATAAAGCTTTTTAAAGCCTTCGCTTCCTCTGATGAGCGGCTCCTGCTTTCGTTATATATCTGTGCGATAGCAGCCGTCCGAAACATGACTAAGGAGTTTTTTAAAGAAAAATTTAGATCTTGTAGCAATCCTGTGTCCGGATTCATTTCGAGCTGGAGTGTTAACAAGGTTCTTTTCAATTCCATTAAATGACGGCTTAACTTTATTTCTCGATCTCTTTCTACGCTAGGCCGTTCCAAAAATTCAGCGGTCAGGTGATCGTCGAGTAACGCCCGATTGAAATTAATGATTTCTTCAATACGACTTCGCATTATAGGGCAAGTGTCAGGCCTTTCATTGCAGAGGTCTTCAGCCATTTTCTTCGCACGAATGCTGAGGTC
>JAYWDA010000501.1:0-5233 GCA_043780105.1 Pseudobdellovibrionaceae bacterium
ACTGAGCTTCGATATCATAAGACAAAATATTGTTATCAGGGCCAAGCTCGACTCCAGGAATTTTCTTGGTGCCGCGCTCGCGGGGTCCTACGCCAGACAAAAATAACATATTTCCAACTTTTCTAGCGTGCGGATAGAGCCCCGTTGGTTCTGGTGCTTTTTGCGAGTTAAATTCTTGGCTCATTGGTTCTCCATTATTTCAATGCGATACAAATATTTTTCGATTCTGTAAAAAATTTTAAAGCGTCGGTGCCGCCTTCACGCCCAACACCGGACTCTTTCACTCCACCAAAAGGCGTTCTTAAATCGCGAAACATCCAAGTGTTCACCCAAACCAGGCCGCTATCAAGCCGGCGAGCCACTCGGTGGGCGCGCTTCACATCAGAAGTCCACACACTGGCTGATAACCCATAGCGAGTGGAATTGGCCATTTCAATCACTTCATCTTCTGTTGAAAATGGAATTAAGGTCGCGACAGGTCCAAAGATTTCTTCTTGGTTGGTGACGCCTAAATGACCGATTCCCTCGATTAAAGTAGGCTCTAAAAAATAGCCGTTTTTTAAATCACCCTCTAAGCTTGGAATCTTGCCACCACAAAGAATTTTTCCGCCTTCTTTTTGGGCGGTTTGCAAGCAGGCTTTTACTTTTTCCCAGTGCGTGCTTGATACCAAAGCGCCTTGATCGGTCGCTGCGTCTTTGGGATCTCCGCATTTCAATTTCTTTGTTCGGTTCACAAGTTCATCGCGAAATTTTTCGTAAATGGACTTTTCAATAAAAATTCTTGAGCCGCACAAACAGATTTGCCCTTGATTTGAAAAACTTGATCGCAACGTGGTGGCCATGGCGTTTTCAAAGTCCGCATCAGCAAAAATAATGTTGGCGTTTTTTCCGCCCATCTCAAGCGATACTTTTTTAAATTGCGAGGCCGTACTTTCGGCAATTCTTCGCCCTGTCAGTGTGCTTCCTGTAAAAGAAATCGCTTTGACCAAAGGATGATTCACCAAGGGCTCGCCCACTTCGGGCCCACGACCTTGCACCATATTTAAAACACCCGGCGGAAATCCCGCCTCGTTAAATAATTCGCATAATAAAAAAGCCGTCATCGGAGTGACCTCTGAAGGCTTAGCAACAACAGTATTTCCCGCAGCCAAGGCCGGCGCAATTTTCCAGCTCAGTAAATACAAAGGTAAATTCCAAGGGGAAATACAGGCGACGACTCCAAGCGGAGAGCTTTCTGTGTAATTTAATGCCACATCATCAGACATAAAAGTATCGCCGTGAAATTGCAAAATGGCGGACGCAAAAAATCGAAAATTAGCTTCACTTCGTGGAATATCTAAATTTCGCGCAACGCTGAATGGTTTTCCATTATCCAGACTTTCAGCAGCGGCCAATTTATCCAAATCCCGGTGAATCAGGTCAGACAGTTTTAAAAGTAATGAAGATCGTTCGGCGGCAGGAGTTTGGCTCCAAGCTGGGAAAGCTTTTTTTGCAGCCAGAACGGCTTTTTCAACATCAGCCGCATTTGAATCCGGCACCAGTGAATAAGGCACTCCCCTTGAGGGATCCATATTTTCCAGGAATTTTCCATTGAGTGGCGAAACAAATTCTCCGCCAATATAATTTAAAATCTTTTGCATCTCTGACGTTTCCTTTTTCAAATCCTTATTTTAAAAGAATAGCTCGAACCGGGCTGGCATCAGCCCCTTCCATGGGTAATGGAAGCGCCACTAGCTGGTACATTCCATCGGCCACATGATCTAAGACAATTCCTTCTAAAATAGCCATATCATACTTTGCAACGGCATGGTGACTTTGCAAAACTTTATCTTCTGACAGATCAATCGAAGGAGTATCGATGCCGACAAGCTTCACCTGATGTTTTGCTAAATACTCAATCAGCTCGGCCGATAAAGACATAAAATCAGAATTCCAATGATTCGGATCTGGGAATGAGCCCGTCTTGAACAAAACTCGGGGCGCTTGAATTTTAATGTTGGCTAAATCTTGACTGGCGATTCGTGCGCCCCTCCGACACGGAATCGTAATCACCTGCGCCGTTCCCAAATAATAATTTAGCGAGCGTTTTTCTATCGAAGATCCACTGACAGAATAGTGATTTGGCGCGTCGGTGTGAGCTCCTAAATGAACGGTCGTCTGAATCGACGATAGAGTCAGATTGTCGCCATGATGCATATCCATGGATACTTGTTGCGAAAAGACCTGATCGCCAGGAAAGACAGCTAGTCTTGGGCTGATCACTGGTGTGATATCAATGACTTTCATTTCATCCAAAATTGGCATTTTTGTCTCCAGCCTTGATTCTGTCCCAGGACAGAGTTAATCATAAAAAGGATTTTTATTTCAAGGAAGGTTTATCTGGAACAGAACAAGATCGATTTATGGGCAAGTGTGTTGAATGAGGCCCGGATCAAAGCTTCGCCCGTTCAGCAGCTCTCGCTCCAGCTTAAAGAATTCACCCGTACTGACGCTTACTCCATGCAGGAAAGGCAGCTGAAACAGCGCTTGGCCTTGGGTGAGAATCAGGTGGGTTGGAAGATGGGCCTGACCTCTGAAGCCAAACGCCAGCAGATGAATCTTGACTCTCCGCTATATGGTTTTTTAACTGAAAAAATGCAAGTTCCAAGTGGCGGCACCTTTAGCTTAAAAGGTAAAATTCATCCTAAAATTGAACCCGAAGTGGCTTTTTGGATCGGCCAAGACCTTTCAGGAAGTCCGACCCGCGAGCAAGTTTTAAAAGCCTGCCGCGCTGTTTGTTCCTGCCTTGAAATTCTTGATTCCAGATACGAGCAATTTAAATATTTTTCCATGGAAGATGTGATTGCCGATAACTCGTCGTCTTCTGATTTTATCTTAGGCCCTTGGCGCGAAGATTTTCAAAATTTAGATCTGACGAACTTACAGATGGAAATGTCCGCGGATCAAAAAGTTTCGCAGACAGGAAACTCAAAAGATATTTCTGGTGATCCTGTGATGAGCGTGATTCAACTTTGTGAACTTTTAGCCAAACGTGGCCAAGTTTTAAAAAGCGGAAGCATTGTCCTTGCCGGGGCAGCCACTGTTGCCATTGAATTAAAACCAGGAATGCAAATCAGTTTGACTGTTCAGGGGCTTGAGCCCGTATCTGTTAAAGTTGAAGGGGCGACGTCTTAATGTTGAATCTGACTTACAGTTTAAAAGAAGCGCAAACTTTAGATCAAGAAGATGCACTTAAAAAATTTCGTGATGAATTTGTTTTTCCTCAAACTTCTAGCGGCGAAAAACCATTGTATTTTGCCGGGCACTCGCTGGGCCTGATGCCGCGAAAAGCGCCTGAATATGTGCAAGAAGAAATGGAGTCTTGGGGCCGTTATGGTGTCGAAGGCCACTTTGAAGGTAAAAATCCATGGCTTCCCTACCACGAAAATATCACGGGAAGTTTTGCAAGGCTTGTTGGTGCTAAAGAAAATGAAGTGGTCGCAATGAATACACTAACCGTTAATTTGCATCTTTTAATGGTCAGCTTTTATCGCCCAACTAAAGAACGTTTTAAGATTTTAATCGAAAATAATACTTTTCCTTCTGATAAATACGGTGTCGATTCACAAAGCCGCTTTCATGGCTTTGATCCTAAAGAGGCCATCGTTGAACTAAAACCCCGGCCCGGGCAAATGACCGTTTCGGCTGAAGACATTGAAGATCAAATCAGCGCTTTGGGAAATTCTTTAGCCTTAGTGATGCTAGGAAATTGCAATTACCTTTCGGGACAAAAATTTGATTTCCAAAAAATCGTTGCTGCCGCTCATAACACCGGCGCAAAAGTTGGTTTTAATTTAGCTCATGGCGCTGGGAACTTAGAATTAAAATTGCATGATTGGGGTCCCGACTTTGCAGTTTGGTGCAGTTATAAATATTTAAATTCTGGGCCTGGCGGCTTAGCCGGAGCTTTTATCCATGAACGTCACTTGGGGCGAACCGATCTGCCTCGTTTGGCCGGTTGGTGGGGTCACAATAAAATCAGCCGCTTTAAGATGGGACCTGATTTTGATCCATTACCAACCGCTGAAGCCTGGCAGCTCAGCAATCCACCGATTTTTCAGTTGGCAAGCTTGCGAGCTTCTATGGAACTTTTCGATGCAGCAACGATCAGCGCCTTAAGAAAAAAAGGCGACCGCTTAACGTCTTACTTTGAATCTTTACTTAAAAAACGCTTAGGCGAAAAAGTCGAGATCATTACACCTGCCGATCGCGGCTCGATGTTGTCCTTACGTTTTCGAAATGATCCAAAATCTTGGGTGCCACAACTTCGCAGGCGCGACATCTATGTTGATTTCCGTGAGCCCGATATTATTCGAGCCACCCCGGCGCCACTTTACAATTCTTTTTCTGATGTCTACCGCTTGGTTGAAATTTTAGATGAGGTCACTTAAATGATCACGATTATTGGTGCGGGTTTGGTTGGATCCTTATGGGGTCTACTGCTGCAAAAAAAAGGCTTTAAAGTCGCTATTTATGAAAAGCGATCGGATCCCCGATTGCAAAAACTAGGCGCTGGCCGATCGATTAATTTAATTGTCACCTCCCGCGGCCTTAAAGGTTTGGAATTAGCAGGACTCAGTTCTAAAATTCATCAGCTGGCAGTTCCCGTTTACGGCCGAATGATCCACGGTAAAGATGGTACTTTGACTTATCAAGCCTACGGACAAGATAAAGAATGTAACTATTCAGTTTCCCGAGGCGAATTAAATAATTTCCTGATCTCTGAAGCTGAAGCTGCCGGTGTCAAATTTCATTTCGAACATGAAGTGCAAGATCTTAAAATTGAAACTAAAGAACTTCGCTTTAAAAAACCCTTGATGGGTTCTGCAATCGTTACTTACGATATTTTATTCGGGACCGATGGCGCCGGCAGCAAGTTGCGCCATCTTCTAGCCACTTTGTTTCCTGATCAGATGATACAAACAACGGATTGGCTGGAAGCAGATTATAAAGAACTGACTTTACCAAAAAATAAAAATGGCGAACCCGCATTAAAAACCGATGCTTTGCATATCTGGCCGCGCGGGGCCCATATGATGATGGCATTAGCGAACCGAGACGGAAGCTTCACGGTCACAGGATACTTACCGAAAGCCAATTCGACATGGTCTTTTGATCGACTGAAAAAAGACTCAGATATTGTCGAATTATTTAAAACTGAATTCGCCGATGCTGTTCCCTTAATGCCAGATTT
>JAYWDA010000502.1:0-3432 GCA_043780105.1 Pseudobdellovibrionaceae bacterium
TTGGGATGACGAAATTAAGCGGTTCTTTGTGGCAATTTCTTGAGCGCTATTTTAATCAAAGCTGTATTGAAATTGTGCGCGCCTGGGGAAAAGTTCTAGGCTGGTCCTTACTTTTAATTATTCCGGGGTTCCTAAAATATTTGCAGTATCTTTTGGTTCCCTTTGTCGTCATCACTGATCCAAAATACCAAACTGGAGAAAGAGATGCCCTAAAGCTTTCTTCAGAGATTTTTAAAAAATACTGGTTATCCCTTTTAGTAGCTGTGATTGGGTTTCAAGTCCTATGGAGTTATCTGTCCGTCGATTTATTTGATTCTTACCGAATGATTTTAACGACTCCTGTCCAAGCCGTTTTTGTAAGTGGCCTAGAAGCGATGGTTTTTTTACTTTATATTTTGGTGATTTTTAAACAAATTCAGAAATTTCAAAATGAGGCCTTGCATGAGCCTGCTATTTGACTGGAAAAATGTTAAAAATAGAAGTCGCGGTTTAACTTTCGATGACGTGTTGATCGTACCTGCTAAATCAGCGGTCAGGTCGAGGCGAGATCCTTCTTTATCCACGCAACTAACAAAAAATTTTAAAATTGAAACTCCTTTGATCAGTGCCAATATGGACACGGTCACCGAAACTGAAATGGTGATCGCCATGTCGAATTTGGGCGCCTTTGGAATTTTACATCGCTTTATTTCAATCGATGACCAAGTCTTGCAAATTAGGAAAATTAAAGCCGCTGGTGTCCCCATCATCTCTGCCAGTATTGGGGTTGGTGAAGAATTTAAATCCCGAGCCCAGGCTTTAGTTGAAGCCGGTGTTCATATTTTAACAATTGATATTGCCCATGGGCATTCCATTCAAATGATCGAGACCATGAAGTGGTTGAAAGATTCCTTTCCACAGATTGATCTAATTGCTGGCAATATTGCAACTCCGGAAGCGGCCGAAGATTTAATTGCAGCTGGAGCGGACGCTATTAAAGTCGGAATTGGTCCAGGCTCGATGTGCACAACACGAATTATTACAGGTTGTGGAGTCCCGCAGCTGACGGCCATCGCTCTTTGTGCGGAAGTGGCAGAATCACTTGGGGTTCCTCTTATCGCTGATGGCGGTCTTCGAAATTCCGGAGATATTATGAAAGCCTTAGCCGCGGGTGCAAGCACTGTTATGTTAGGAAATATGCTAGCAGGCTCTGATGAATCGCCCGGAGAAATTATTGGAGACCACAAAAAATATCGCGGTATGGCCTCGAAATCTGCGCAAAGTTCTTGGCGGGGTGGTGTCCCCGAAGGCATGGCGGCCGAAGGCGAATCAACGACAATTAAAATCAAGGGTCCAGTCAAAAATATTATCTCAGAAATCACCGGTGGACTTCGCAGTGGCATGAGTTACATCAATGCTTTTGAACTGCCTGAGATTAAAGAAAAAGCTCGATTTATTGAAATTTCTGCCAGTGGCATCAGCGAATCCCGCGCCCACGGAGTCAACTAGGTGGACCCCCGCCCGATCGGAGTTTTTGACTCAGGTATCGGCGGTCTTACGGTTCTCAAAGAATTAATTTATCAATTTCCAAACGAAAACTTTATTTATTTAGGGGACACTGCAAGGCTACCTTATGGCAGTAAGTCCGGGGAAACGATCAAAAAATATTCCACACAAAATTTGGATTTTTTAATTTCTCAAAATGTGAAGGCTGTCGTTATTGCCTGCAATTCAGCCTCAACTCAAATGCAGGAAGATCTTTATAAAAATATTCCGACTTATAATGTGATTGGCCCCGGCGCGGAAGAGGCCGTGCGAATTTCTAAGACGCAAAAAATTGGTGTGATTGGAACTAGAGCCACCGTTTTATCGAAAGCCTACGAAACTAAAATTAAAATTCTTTCTCCCCAGGCTGAAGTTTACAACCAAGCCTGTCCCCTTTTTGTGCCTTTGGCTGAAGAAGGTTGGATCGACGATCCGATCACAAATTTAATTGTTTATCGTTATCTGCAAGGTCTTTTACAGCATGATATCGATACCTTAGTTTTAGGCTGCACTCATTATCCAATTTTAAAGAATTCCATTGCGCGAGTCACAGGTTCAGACATTCAACTTCTTGATTCAGGCGAAGCCATCGCAAGAAAGCTTCAAGAGGACTTTAATAGTGCCCGGATTAAGGCTTGCGCAAAACAAACTCGCGTCCGGATTTGCATGACGGACAGTTCCAGTCATTTTATTTTGTTAGCAGAAAAAGTTTTATTGCCGTTTCAGGCCCTTCAATTCGAAGTTGTTAATTTATAAAGAAATCCTTAAATATCCAAGGCCATTTCCAACGGAAGCTCGTGCAAGTTATAGGTGCTAGCCATCACCGCGCCATAAGCTCCGGCATCAGCAATCGCAATCAGTTCACCACTTTGCATCTCTTGAAATTCGCGGTCTTTACCCAGAAAATCTGATGATTCACAAATTGGACCCACGATATCAAAAGTCATCAGTGGGCGATTTTGCTTCAAAGTTAAAGGATAAATCTGGTGATAAGCGCCGTACAAACTGGGACGAATTAAGTGATTCATTCCACCATCAAGAATTAAAAAATTCTTATGCGGAGTTTTTTTAATGTATTGCACTTCGGTGACGTAAACGCCAGCGTGGGCCACCAGCCAGCGGCCGGGCTCACACTGAAGTTCCGCGCCGAAGATTTTTGATTCTTCGGTCACAATGTCAGCATAAGTTTTTAAAATTTCTTCCTCGGACCCTTGGTTTTCCTTATAATGAATCCCCAGGCCACCGCCAAAATCGAGACGGCGTAGACTAGCAAAGTTATTTTTTAGTTCGTCATAAACAGGCTTTAAGTCATGGAAGGCTTTTCGCATCATCGAAGGCTCTGTCATTTGTGAACCCAAGTGAAAACTGATCCCGACAAGTTCAATGCTGTCTTTGTACTGGTGAAGGGCCAGCATCGCTTCGGGAATCATCGAAAGATCCAAACCAAATTTATTTTCTAGTAAGCCCGTTGCAATATACGGATGCGTTCCGATATCGATATTTGGATTAAGTCTTAAAGAAACGGGAGCTTTTTTTCCCAGCTGCTTTGCGATTTTCCCGACGCGCTCAAGCTCTGGTAAACTTTCGACATTCAACTGGTAAATATCGTGTTCTAAGGCGTAGCGAATTTCAGTTTTCGTCTTCCCAACACCACTAAAAATAACATCGCTGGGCTCAAATCCAGACTCCAGGGCCCGCTTAATTTCGCCCGCTGAAACTACATCCACGTGGACTTTTTGATCTTTAAAAAATTTCAGTAATTTCGGGAACGCGTTGGCCTTCATGGCGTAATGAATCCGTACAGGTGGAAGGGCCGCTCGAAAATCACTTAATCTTTTTTGAATCACCGCCAGGTCATAAAGATAAATTGGCCGATGGTAGTTCCCAATCAACTGGGAAATAGGCGTT
>JAYWDA010000503.1:0-4692 GCA_043780105.1 Pseudobdellovibrionaceae bacterium
TCCCTAGAAAGAGTTTCAGGCGAATGCACTTCAAAACTGAGGCCTTTCATCTAAAGGCCCTTGTAGTTATCTAAGAAAAGTTTAGATTTTATAATTTCCTTGGTGGCATGGGCATAAAAATGGATCGGATTTTCATATTTTGACAAATATTTACGAAGTTCCGAAAAGGCTTCAATCAAGGCATTCACTTCCTCTTCAGAATGAAGACTTGTGACTGAAATCCTGAGAACGCCTTCGTCATGCGGGACCGCTGGAAAAACGACTGAATTAACATACATTCCAAGATCAAACATTCTTCGACCGGCCATCATCGTCAGTAAATCACTTCCCATCGGGACGGGGATAATGGGTGATGGATCCATAGAAACCTTGTAGCCAATCGAATTAAGCCTTGTGCGAATCTCTAGTGAATTATTTTTTAATTTTGACCGTAAGGCCTGACCTTCTGCGGACTTTGAAATTTGCAGGGCCTTTAAAGCGCCGGCAACAGCCGAAGGTTGAATCGTTCCAGAAAAGATATAGGCCTTTGAGCTAAACCGAATCAAGTCAATGATGGCCGCTTGACCACTGATAAAACCACCATACGAACTAAACGCTTTTTGCAGACTGCCTGTGACTAAAATATTTCCCCAAGGCACTTGATATTTTTCGACAACGCCGCCGCCGTTTTCTCCAAAAATACCAATTCCATGAGCATCATCAATATATAAGACCGTATTTTGCTCTTTACAAAATTGGTCCCACTCCAAAAGCGGAGGGGTATGCCCCTGCATGCTATAAACACCATCGACCAGTAAAACATTGTGCTCAAGCCTTGAGTCAAGGATGGTTTGCCTTGCCTTATCCACCTTTGAAATATCAACCGGAATTATTTTAGCGCCCTTGGCCTGGGCAATAAGACTGGCTTGATACATCGACATATGAGCATGACGATCAATAAAAATGGCCGATTGTTTATTGCTGTACAAGGCCGGAAGGACGCCCGCATGGATCTGCGAAATATTGTGTCCGATTAAGGTTTTTTCAGCGCCGACAAGGTCGGAAAGCTTTTGCTCAAGTTCAAATATATTCTCATGAGACGCAAAAACCCGTGAACAGCCAGCGTGAGTTCCCCATTCCTGGATCGCCGTTTGGCTGGCGGTGATCACTTCAGGGTGGAAATCAAAGCCAAGATAGTTAGCAGAACCGAAGTTTATAACTTCCTTCCCATTGAGGATAATTTTTCTTTTATCCACTTTGCTGGTGACCGCGTATTTACCATGGAAGGATTCCAATAAGTTTCCTAGTTTTTTAAGTCGTTGGATTTCAGGCAGTTTCATCCGCGTACGAATTAAATTGGCTAGGGGCGAGTGATCATTCGAACTTGGTTTTTTTAATTGTGGTGTTTGCATGGTAGGGAACATACTCGTTTGCGGTATAAATCGCAAAATTTAGCTTTTTAGGCCATTGTTTTTTATGAAAAGTTCATGACTGTCCAAAAGTATGACAGCGATCGCCTTTGCTACACCCTCTGCAGAGGTATAACAAAGGTAAGAAAGCATTGTTTTCAACTTTATTTCAGCGTGCATGTTTCTAATCTAACGCCGCTCCTGTAAGTGGTTGAGCCATCTTCGTCTAAACTAGATTCGCTGACGACAGTCTTTCGTTGAATAACGCCGTTATTTTTTACAAACTCATTCAAATCCAGATTTGTTTCTCCCGCAATCAGTACTAAATCCGATGTCATATATTGAATGGACAGAAGGCCCTTCCGCGAAACCTTGTATGTTCTGGTCTCGCCACCATCCGGGCCATAACCGAAATCAGGGGAAACTTTAACTAAATCCATTCCTTTGAAGTTTCCAAGAAAGGCATAGACCACGTCGTGAGTGCGCTCATACGGTTCAGGACTGACCGTGTGGCATGTGATCGCTCTGCCAACGAGGTCATGTGGTGTGTAGGCAAAAGCATTTGCTGAGAAAATTAAAACTCCTAAAAGTACATTTAAAGTTTTCATTTTGGTTTCCTTTTTTATGTTGGTCAAAATTCTTTCTGGACGAGGTATACCGCGACGCGTAACCTGAATCCACTAAAAAGTGATAACTAATCAATTTGTTAATATAAGTAATAACCAAGGCCACTTAACTTACGGATATTGGGCCTTAATATTTATTTTAAAAAATTTACACAGTTGGGGAGGGCGTGGGTTTATGGAATCTCATAATGAAACAAAGAGGGTGGTTCTAATCTTGAATCAGTCAAGTGTATGAAACGAAAAATGGTCTCAGACTCAAGTAGTTTGTTTTTAAAACCTAAACTTCAATCAGGTGTAAAGACATTTTTCGGCACACTTGCTGTGGTCCTTGGCGTTCTGAGTATGACACATTTAGTTTATGCGGGTGATGACTCGCACCTGTTTAATAATGTTTTATTATCGACAGATCACCTGTCTAAAAACCAATTACAAAGTTATTTACTGGCCCGGCCCGGGATGCCGTTTTTAACTTTAAGCGCCTACGAATACGCCGTGTCTGAGGGTTACATTATCGATGATAGCAGTTTTTTACCCGTCGTTTACCCGGCTGAACCGCAACCAAAAAAAATCACTTTTGATAAAAACGGCGTGCGTTCAAGTCGCCTTGTTCAACAAAAAGAAATAGCCCAAATTCATGAGCTGATAAAAGCAAAAATTGATGAAGGGTACCAAACAGCGATTCAAAGTGAAATAATTAAAACCTTACAAAAAGTTGAAAATGAATTACCTGTCCAGAACTCAAGTTTTGGCGTTATTCGTGATCTGCGATCTGGAAAAATTGTTGGGGTCTTAAGATCCTATGAAGCATACATCAACCACCAAAATAAAGTTGTCCTTCCAAGCTTTGAAATTTTGCGCCAAAGAAACTTATTAACAGATCTTGAAGAGAAAGAACTTTTACGTTCCGTCAGGCCTATGATTGAGGTGGGACAATTTTATATCGATGCGACCTTAACACCGACTGAGAGACTTGAAGTCAAACGTCAACTCTGGGCGTGGTTTACGGCCGTTATTGTCGCAAAAGACCATCGGCCAAAAACAATTGTGGCTCACGTCAGTAAAAATGTATTAGCTCGTAAATACAAACAGGAATATGGCTTTGATCAAATAATCATCGAAAAATCTTTTGTTGAAAACGGCCAGATCATTACTGAAAAAGTGATGACGCTAAAGTCGGAGCAAATGAAGCTGAATTTACTCGGGATGACAGAACTTAAAAGTTCTAATGCCTGTCATTCAGTATTCCTTCAATAACTTTCATAATTTTTTCAGTTCGTGCGCGAGCTGAAAGTTTCCCCGGCCAGCGAAGAGCTTTCAGCACTTCGCCGCTAAGGAGACTATGTATGAGCTGAACTTTATCACTCATTTCCCCTGGCGAACTTCCAGATATTCCTTTTTCAAATGAAATATGAATTAAGTGAGTTTCAATTCTTTTCATACCGCCTTGATCAATAAGACGATGCAAATTTTTGAAGGCGTTACTAAAAGAACCATGACTGTACATGGCAACAACTAAGTCAGCTTCTTTTGCTTTCTCCATCGCCCATTTCAGATTTCCTTCGACGTAGGAGGCCAGCCTCTGCTGTGCCGGTGAATTTTGGTCAATCTGATCGTCGATAAATTTTTGCCCGCGTTTGACGACCTCAAGGCAACACTCAAGCAGAAGGGCATCCTTGTCTGCAAAATATTTATAAAGAGCCGGTTGGCTGATTCCTACTTTGTCGGCCAGCATTTTGAAACTGGTCCAATTAATACCTTCTGAATTAAATATTTTAATCGCCGCTTGGATAATTTTGTATTTTGTCTCTTCGCCTTTAGTCAAGCAGTCCTCGCAGGTCTTGAAATAGGCTACCATAATTTCAAAGAGGGCAGTGGTTAAACCGGATCCCGTCTCAGAATATAACATATCATTTGAAAGTTATAGGCTATTACTCCTTTGGGGTAGCTGTGCTGCGAATTCACAGGGAGATAGTGAGCAGTCCCAACTTAAAACTTGCGTCGAAGTTCTGTGGATTTTAGAAATCTTTTCACGCAAAGAGAAACGATCGGTTCTTAGGCCGTATACCGCCTCAACGAAATGGCCTACGGCTTGCACGCTTCCAACGGCATAACTATTAAAAAAAGGAAGACCTTATGAAAAAAACCATTCTGACCAGCAGCGTTTTATTGATGATCGCCACTTTAGCTTTCTCACGCGCCTTCGCCTCGGACGCAAGTCTAGAGGAATGCTTTAAAAAAAATGATAGCAACGCCCGAATGAAGATGTGCACGGATCAGGAATTAAAAATTCAAGACCAAAATTTGAATGCACAGTACAAAAAATTAATGAGCCTTCTAAAAAAAGATTCTTCTCCCGACTCAAAAGAAATTTTAAGTCGTATCGTTAAAAATCAAAAAGCCTGGATTGCGATGCGCGACACCACGTGCGATGTAGAAGGCATCGAAATGTTGGGCGGATCCGGTGAGGGCTTGGTGATATTAGGTTGCTTGAATCGAATGACCGTCGAGCGAACTGTGGAACTTGAAAATATGGAAAAATATGGGTTCTCCACGGTTGATGGTGGGACGAAATAAAATAAATTTGGTGCCTCGGGCCGGACTTGAACCGGCACGCCCCTGTAAAGGAAGCTCAGGATTTTAAGTCCTGTGCGTCTACCAATTTCGCCACCGAGGCAAAC
>JAYWDA010000504.1:0-3832 GCA_043780105.1 Pseudobdellovibrionaceae bacterium
CTGTATGAAAGTCCTTTACTGCGTAGCTCTAGAATCTTTTTAGGATCATGTTTTTGAGGTCGTCCAAGTACTTTGCCATTTCGTCGAGCGTGATCAAGCGATGCCATGACCCGTTCACGCATCAAAGATAATTCAAACTCCGCAAAGGCCGCTACTAGGTGTAGCATCATCTTCCCGGCAGCAGTCGTGCAGTCAATATTTTCTCGCACGGCCACAAACTCGACTTTTAGATCCGAAAATTCGTGAATGCTGTTTACAATGTGCTTCAAAGATCTAAATAATCTGTCCATTTTTACAACGACAACGACATCAACTTCACGCCGTCTGACCAATTCAAGAACCCGTTTTAATCCCGGCCGACTGTCCGAAGATCCACTAAATCCAACATCCTGAATTTCAGCTACTATGTACCAATCTCGACGCATGCAATATTCTCTTAATTCATCCATCTGGATTTCAACCCGCTGTTCTGGGGTCGACACACGCCCATAAATTACAACCCGTTTTCTCACATTATACCTTCCGCAGAGGGGAAAGCTGGAGTTTGCACGCTGAAAAATCACCTCGGCACCTTGAAATTTTGCCTCTCAGCATCAAAATTGAAAAGTTTAAAATTTTAATAAACACGTTATATTTTAAGTTATGGAAAATAATGAAAACTTAGAGTTGGCGGTTCAGTATTTTACTTACCTAGAAAAAGAGTATCAAATTTACCTAAACGCCAAACCTAACAAAAATTGTGATCAGCCTACTAACGAAGTTTGCTCGCAGATCATTTGGCAATATGTTCGTTCAAACTGCCTTTACCGATCAGATTATTATGAATTGAAAGACCATCCAGATAGAAAAATTCTGTTTTTATCAAAATGGAAAATATCCAAACCAATGAACCCAACCCATCTTCAGCTACCAAAAGACGTTTATTTCAATCGCAAACCCTTCTGGTCATCAGTAGAATATATGAAGGACGGGCGGCAAAATGTCCAAAGGGTGACCGCTAGAATAAATTTAGAGCATGAAATCTCTAAATCAAAGAATGCACCAACACATGCTATCGTCAGTGTTGATTTATCCTTCAGTAAATCTGCGATTCTAGAAGCATTAAATAAAAATCTTATAAACTTATTACCTGATAAGTCAGTAACCCTTCCAAACAGGGTGCACCACCAGCTCGTAGAATATGTCGCGTGTTTTTACTTGAAAAAACTATATTCTCTTAAGGGTAAAGAAATAAATAACCGTTTTAAACACATTTTTGGGCAAGGCTCGTCCCAACAAAATAATCAAATAAATCGAAAAGTTATTCAGTTCGGCAAGATATCCGCGAAGAGTCCTCAAATATTAATTAATTCTATCTAATACATTAGACCTTACTTCAATCTCACTCTGTTCAAATTTGATTTCGTCCTTTATCAACACTGAAACGCCATAACAATGTTGAAAGGAAAAGAAATGGAACAGATGTGGAGAATTCAGAGACGTCGGCCCGGGCATTGGTTTCTCGATGAAATTGAAGAGCTAATAAAGGTCGCCCTAGCAAACAAAGATAAGATTGCGGAGATTTGTTCATGCAACGATATCAGTTTAGATAAATTTTTTGACTGGACTCAAAAATTCTTATCTGGAGGACGGGATCGTCTGTGTAATCGGATATCGAAACGAGAACAAGATTTACTGGTAAAAGTAGAAGTTCAAAATCAGCATATCGCCGAACTAAAACGCCAAATAGAATTAAAGGAGGTAAGTCAATGAGTCAGTCTGCATACAAAAAAGGTGATTTTCTTAAAAAGATCGATCGTGTTGCTATTAATGCCGATCATGCTCGAAGTCTATTGCTAGAGGCGGAGATGGATCTTTATCTTGAATTTATGACAACCTGCTGTCTATGCGAAATAGAAAGTAAGAAGCTAAATGTCTATCGTGGTACGACCGCAGCTCCTGGCTGGATAATGGTTCTCGGCGAATCTATTGAAAAATTAAATAATTTGTACTGGGAGATCAAACAATTTCAAGTCACCAGAACTCACAATAAAATTGCTTTTGCCAAATATAAATTTCTAACGGCGACTTCGCCAAAAGGAAAGATAAAATAAAGACGAGCTTTTTTTGAAAAAGAGGAGCAAAATGGTTTCCCCCAAATGCCGGGAAACGGGAGGTGCAACAGTGAAGTAAGACAATTCAGGTGCGGAAGAATGCTTTGCCAGCTGCTCTTCAAGGATGAATCTTCCGCACTCCCCTTTTTATTACAAGTAAATTTTTGAACCACAAACAACTTTTTCATAAAAGGAAAGGAGCGGACAGGTGTTACTTAAAAATAACGATCTAATAATTTCTACAGCAATAAATCAACTTCTTGAGGTCTCCGAAGCTGCGTTTGGCAGATCGGAACATTGGCCATTTTTCAGAAAAGTCATATTGAAGCGTCTCAATGATTTACGAAGAGACCTTAACTCATTAGCGGTAAAAAGAGAGGCCCAAAATGGATCAGACAACAATCATCCCGCAAGATAACAATGTCATTCTTTCTAAGGAGATTGAACGAATTTTAAATTTTAAAAATCTAGATTTTCGTGAAACAAAGAATGGTTATGAGATAAGACGATGTCCATTTTGTCATCCCGATACGACAAAGATAGACAACCAATTTAAATTAAATATTAGCAATTTCGGACTATTTTTCTGTCATCGATGTCACGTTAAGGGAAACTTTCTTGAATTAAAGAAAATAATTGCAGGCCTGGCCGTTCAAACCAAGGGAATAGACGTTCAAACTGCATTGAAGTTTGAGGAGGAGTATCACGAAAGAATATGGATTGAGGCTTTCGATTTGGATCACCCAGCAGGTGAGCCAGGAAGACTTTATCTAAAGAGACGCGGTTTAGGTGATTTTAAATCCACCTCCATTAGAGTAAACACAAAACTGATGTATTCCGATGGATCCGGAAATAAAAGCGGCCCTCATCCAACTTTGGTAGCTAAAATAACAAACTTAACAAATGAGCACACTGCATCTCATAGAATCTATTTAACTAAAGATGGAAGCAAGGCTGCCGTAGCTGAAGTAAAAAAAGCTGTGGGGAAAATTGGTGGCGGATATGTTGAGATTACGAGTCTAGCTTCTAATCAATTAGCTATTGCGGAGGGAATAGAGACGGCAATTGCAGTACACCTTGGAACGGGACTTCCAACAATTGCAACAGTGTCCGCGCCAAACATGAAGTCAGTCAAAATCCCTACGCACATTGAGGAAGTATATATCTTTGCTGATCTTGATAGGTCGAGAGCTGGAGAAGACGCTGCTGAAACCTTAGCAACACGATTGCAGTCCGAGAATAAAAAAGTGTTTTTAATTACTCCAGCCGCCGATCTCCTAGAAGACAAAAAGTCGGTTGATTTTTTAGACGTTTACAATTTCAACCGCGACTTAATCAGAAGCTATTTAAGTAAGGCTACTCAATGGAAGCCACACAGTAATAAAATAGATTCAGGGATGGCAATGCGGCCCGAGGCCTTCTCGGGATTGGCTGGAGAGTTTGTAAGCAGAGTCATCCCTCATACAGAAGCGGATCCAATTGCCATCTTAATTCAATTTTTAGTTATGTATGGAAATATAGTTGGCAGATGCTGCTTTTATAAAATCGGTGCGACAAAACATTATACCAACATTTATTCTGTTCTTGTTGGAAACTCTTCTAAATCAAGAAAGGGTGACAGCCTAAAGGTGTGTCTTGAGCTCTTTAAAAACGTGGAAACGGATTGGTACAAGAAGTGTATCGTCAAAGGTATGTCCTCCGGCGAAGGCATTATCCACGCACTTCGAGATCCAGCTTTC
>JAYWDA010000505.1:0-4435 GCA_043780105.1 Pseudobdellovibrionaceae bacterium
GCATTGTTGGGTCGCTGATACGACGATCTTCTGCCAACGATCCAACTTCTGAGCTGGGAATGAGTTCGCATTTTTCACAAAACTGTAGTCAGAAAAAAAAGGGTGAAAACTAGTTACCCCCATTTCCACCAGCTTTTCCACAACATCATCCATCACTTGATAGCGCGAGACTGATAAAGCCACATGCAAATGCGGTCTTGGCAGTTCTGGAATAATGCGGGTTTCTTTGATCAAGGCCCGCGCTGTTTTTTTTCCAATTTCAGTCACAGTGACTAAATAAGCTTTTTCTTCGCACAGAACTTCAAAATGCGAACCCATGTCTTGCCTGCAAACTGAAAAAATATGATGAAATAGATCGCCTTCAAATTGGACTGAATCACCGACAATATCTTTGGTTTGAATCCAATAACGCCTCATAAAGGCAGGATATTCTGAAACCAATAACCGACCCATTCGTCTTTTTCTATTCGGCGCATGACTTTTAGATTTGTTGCACGAGTGAAGTTTTCAAAAAAATCGTTATCATGTTCTTTTAAAATTCCAGTCACGATTAAATATCCGTTATCTTTGGTTCGCTGGATCAGCGCATCTCGTAAGTGAATCAAAACGCCGTCGATAATATTAGCAACGACAACATCAAACTGTTCGCGCAATTCTTCGACTTGCTGATCGCGAATTAAAATATGCTGAGAGTTATTTTTAAGAATATTTTCTTTGGCCACCCGGCGAGCCTCTGGATCAATCTCGACACCGACGATGGGATTAAAATTTAATTTCTCGGCCAGAAGGGCCAAGATGGCAGTTCCAGTGCCGACATCAAGTAGGCTTATCTGAGATCGGTCTAAATATTTTTGCGCGGATTTGTAAATTAAAGCGGCCGCTAGTTGAGTGGTGGCATGCGTGCCAGTTCCAAAAGCCATTCCAGGATCAATAAAAATTGGTAATTTTGCTTCCGGTGGAGAGGGCAGCCAAGATGGGATCACCCATATGTCTTGCACCAACTTAAAGGCCACAAAGCCTTTTTTCCATTCTTCCAACCAGTCTTTGTGCTCTTCTTCGAAAATTTGCCAATCCGATTTTGCATCAAGATCTTTTAAAGCTTTGAAAAATTCGACAGATGGATTTTCAGGAAAGAACACATCGATATCATGATTTTTTGGGTGAAGAACTTCGGCATCGTAAGTTAGATTTGTTTGAGTGAAAGCCAAGGCTTCGCTGACACCTGAAGCTGCATGCTCGAAAGCAAGAGTGGTGATAATATCTTCCATATTGGCGGAAATCTGTTTTATACGAACGCGGAAATAAGAATTCATAGCATCTCGATTCCGCTCTTTTTTGCCACAAAATTAAAAAGCGGTCGAGGAAGTTATTGAGGGGGGAGCGAGCTCTTGGATTTAGACCCTTCGGTCGCTGTATTGTTTACAGGGACTTCATCAAACAAAGCATTTGGAACTGTGCCGTCTTGGGCGGTTTTTGTAAGTTCATTGGGCAGGTTCAGGGGATTCAGCTTTACGAGCTCAGGTTTTTCTTTGTCGGCCTCAGGGGCAGGAGGTGCAACAGTGGCGGCAGCTATTTTTGCTGGCGATACCGGTTGAGGTGCTGGCGCAGGGCTTACGGATGTCGCCGTCACAGTAGTTATTGTTGTCGCTTCGACCTTAGGAGTTGTCGCGACAGCTTGCGGTTTTCGCTTTGGCACAGAGTTATCAACAAAAGAATCTTTGGTTTCAATTCGATCCCCTGACATCAAGCCAATTTGCTCTAGCATCGGGTTGACGTCACGAGGTAATAATTTGTACTCCCGGGCCACAGCCACTTTTGCGAACACAGCAACAACTTTAACTTGCCCAACAGGAATTGAAATTTCGCCGAAACTTTGTGCGCCACTGGAATCGCGGACATTGATGGTTCTAAAAACTGTGACGACCATATTCTTTTTAAGGCCTTCGTTTTCGCCAGCGCCTAAGTAGAAATCGGTGTAGGAAGGATCTTCGTCGCTGAGAGGAATATTTTTTCGCACATCGATGATGGTGATTTCAGCCTGAGCGGCTTGTGCAAATAAGATAAGGACGGGAAATACAAATCGAAACATACAATGAAACCTTTCCTTGGTTCAAGCCGTCCTAGCTTGTTGTACATAATAGATCGGTGTTTCGTTTTGAAACTAAACGGGGATTGTGGTCGAGGACTCGCGAAATCTAAGGGCTAGACCGGCCAGAATTAAAAACCCGCCAATCAGCTGCAGCGGAGTCAGGCCTTCTTTAAGAATGGCCCAGGAGGCCAAAGTCGCAGTTAAAGGCTCGATCATACTGAGCAGCGCGACTTCGGTCTTTTTCAATTTTTGTAAACTTCCCAGCACCAAAGTCATAGGAATGATGGTGCAAAGAATGGCAATGCCAAAAATAATATTGGCTTGAGTGGTGTTAAATGTTTCCAGTCTTTGAATCGAGGGGTTGTGAAAAAGTAAAAGAGCGACAGCGCCGAAACTAATAATATAAAGGCTTGAGGTCATCGGCCTGATATATTTTTGGTATTTTTCAGAGATAACAATATAAATAGCGTAGGCGATGGCCGAACCCAAACCGCACATAAATCCTAGGGCTGAGCCAACATTGATCTGTCCCCAAAGTAAAAAAATCAATCCTATAAAAGCAATTCCTGTGCACATCATTTGCCAGAGGGATGGTTTTTCGCCCATAAAAAAAGCAATCAATTGCACCCACAGAGGATAGGTATAAAGCAGAAGGGCTGCCAGCGCGACGCTTAAGCCCTCGACAGCTTTAAAATAAAGTGAGGCAAACAGCGCATAGCCAAAAATTCCTAGGGCGCCCGAAATCAGAAATTGCTTACCAGAAATTTCGGTCCATTGAGGTTTAAATAAAAGCAGCGCTGACCATAAAAGAAAAGCCGCTAAAATAAATCGGTAAGTTAAAAGTTCACCGACTGAAATACCGTTATTGAAAGCTAACTTCCCAAAGATTCCTAAAAATCCAAAGCAGATGCTGGCTGCAATGATTTCTATAAAACCAATCAGTCGGCTTCGAGGATTCATCTTTTATTTCGGGGCGAACTGTTTCGGCGCGAATTAGAGGATCCCGATTTTGGATTGGCGTAATCGGTGTCATCGTTTGTTCGATTCCGTGCGCCTGGTTTAGGACGGCGACCTGGAGGGGCTTTCGGTCGGTAACTGCTGACTTGAGCGCCGCCACGAGGTGAGAAAGATTTTCTAGGGCCCGATCTTTTCGGTCGATTCTCAGAATCCTCTTTTGCAGGGGCTGCTTTTGATTTTGAAGAAGTTTTAACAGAAGTTTTAGCTGTGGGTTTTGTCGCTGCCACGGGCGGAAGTCTTTTTGTTGAAGCTTGGCGACCCTTGTAACTGCGCTTTTCTTTTAATTCCTCAGGCACATCAGGTAAGAAAATCATCTCTAGCGCGGATTCATCGACAAACACTAGTTCCCCACGCTCTAGATGACCCATGCGCAAGCGACCAATTGCCACCCGTTGAAGCTTCATCACATCAAAACCAATTTTTTCAAACATTTGACGGATCTGACGATTTTTTCCCTCAGTGATGATCATTTTAAACCAATCGTACTGATCGGAACCATCTTTGCGCTTGATGCGCTCAAGGTGTTTGGCCGCCACTTTGCCGCCGATGATGCTGACGCCTTTTAAAAGCTTATCAAGTTGTTCTTGTTTAGGTTGGCCGTTGACTTTAACAAGATAAGTTTTTGTAACTTCAGATTTTGGATGAGTGATCTTATTCGCAAAATCACCATCATTGGTCAGTAAAATCATTCCTTCCGAATCCCAATCCAGTCGGCCGACAGGAAATACGCGGTAAGGAACTTTTTCTAAGTATTCAGCAATGGTGGGACGATCTAATGGATCTTCCATTGTTGTTAAAACGCCCTTGGGCTTGTGGAATAAAAGATAAATTTTATGATTGATTCGGCGTAGGGGTTTTCCATCGACGATGATTTTATCGTGAAGCGGATCAACTTTTATACCTAGCTCGTAAACTTTTTTTCCGTTGATGGTGACTTGGCCGCTTTCGATAATTTCATCGGCGCCACGACGACTTGCGAGTCCGGCTTCAGCAATCAGTTTGTTAAGTCTAACTTTTTCGGGGGATTTGTTGGTAGCCATTCTTTCAAGTTCTCCGCAGTGTTCAAGTCGTGTCGAGCGGGCTCACGAGAAGACAGTTTATTTTGAACTGTGTTCTTTAAATCCCGCACCAGAAGTCCCAACAACTTATCGTTGGTGTAGATGTGTTCTAATGCGGTTTCAGCTTGCCCTAAGATGGTCGCGCTCCACTTGCTAGCTTCTGAATCACCTCGTTGAACTAAAGCCTGAGTGCGCTCGAGGTGGTGAATCATCTCTTGATAGTAAGTGTCGGTGCGACGATCAATGAAGAACTGTTCTAAGCGTTTGATAG
>JAYWDA010000506.1:0-1673 GCA_043780105.1 Pseudobdellovibrionaceae bacterium
AGCAACCACGTAAAATAGAGATTGAAGCTCGGGGATTGTAGCGATGTGGTTGTAGTCATAAATCATGACGATTAAGCCCATCAATAGCATGGCGTACAATCCTAAGATTCGATCAATCAGGATACTGGTGACTGAAATAACCTTAGAGTTGCTGTGATCTTTGTGAAAATAATAGGCCTTAACAACGTCGCCACCGACTCCGCCGGGCATGGCATAGTTAAAAAACATTCCTATCATGCTGAGCTTAAAGGCAGACAAAGAAGATGCAGGTCGATTCTGGGTTTTCAATAACAGGCGCCAACGTTCGCTACCGATGAATAAGTTAATTCCAATAAGACTAAGGCCCAATAAAGCCCATTGTGGTGATAGAAAATATTTTAGAGAGGAGAAATCAAGCTTACCGCTGTTCCACAACCAATAAATTAATCCTACAGCGAAGAGGATTTTGAAGGTTTGAATTAATTTATCTTTGTGACGAGCTATCATGACTGTAAATGGATGGCGCCAAATTTTTGCAAAGTGCGCAGTAAACCCTCAAGATCTTTTAAGGGAAGTGAAGTGGGACCATCACACAGAGCAGCGTCTGGATTTGGATGAGTTTCAAGAAAAATTCCATCCACACCCACCGCCATCGCGGCCCGAGCCAAAACTGGAACCATTTCGCGACGACCACCACTTGAGTCTCCGCTAGCGCCAGGTAATTGAGTGGAATGAGTGCAATCCATAATCACAGGAAAACCTAATTTCCGCATCTCAACGAGGCCGGTCATATCATTGATCAGACGGTTGTAACCGAACGTTGTTCCACGCTCGCAGAGCAAAAGTTTATTGTTGCCGGCGTCGACGGCTTTTTGGGCAATGGATTTCATATCCCATGGAGCCAGAAACTGGCCTTTTTTAATGTGCAAAACTTTTCCGGTTTGAGCGGCCTCAACCAGCAAATCAGTTTGCCTGGAAAGGAAAGCGGGGATTTGCAAAACATCAGCGACTTCCGCCGTCGGTGCTACTTGAATTGTTTCATGAATATCTGTGAGAAGCGCACAGCCAACTTTTGATTTAATTTTGTCCAAAGATTTAAGTGCGTTTCCAGCGCCGGGTCCACGGAAACTTTTGGCGCTTTGACGGTTTGCTTTATCGAAAGAACATTTTAAAATCCACGGAATGCCTAAAAGTTTTGTGACTCGTTGGATTTCTTTTCCAACTTCTAAAACCATGCCCTCATCCTCGATGATGTCAGGCCCGGCAAAAAGAACAAAGTTTTTACCGTCGCCCCAAGTGAAATTTTCTTGGTTCGAGGCTTTCATCGTTACAGGCGTACTAAGTGCTTTAAAATCAGTCATTATTTTTTCCTAGGCCATGGCTTTTAAGACAACTTCGATCACTCGATCTTGGATATCACTAGTCATGTCGGGATACAAAGGAAGACTAATAACATGTTCTGCCGCCCAGCGTGCGTGGGTTAAATCTGCTTTGGCATCGGCCGTGTGTTCTTTGTACCAAGGCTGATCGGGCATGGTTCGAGGATAATGGATCGAAGTCGGAACACCAGCGTCAGTTAATTTTTTCTGAAAAGCCGTGCGATCTGAAATCGCTAAGGTGTATTGAGCCCAAACGCTGGTGCGATCAGACTTTATTATGGGAATTTTAAAAGCCTCAGTTTGGATTTCTGCAAA
>JAYWDA010000507.1:0-14192 GCA_043780105.1 Pseudobdellovibrionaceae bacterium
CCAAGCGCGGGCACCGGTTTTGGCCATTTTATCGTAGGTTTTATAGTCAGCCCAATCTTTAAAACCTAACAACAGTGCCGCTTCACGGCGAAGATACACGGTTCTTTTTAGTAAATCTGTGTTTACGTTAGCTTCCCGATTAGCGTACACAAACGCCATTTTACGGCGAGCTTCCGAGTTCGAAGCATTTTCCATAAAGTCGCCGGCATAATTTCCCTTCGCGGGAATTTGATAGTTTCCATTTGAGAGTTTTATAAATCTAGATTTTACGACGTCAGGAATGCCAGCCATTTCGGTCTCATTCATTTCCGCCGAATCATTGTTATTATTTAAATTCGCCGCGAACTGAATTTCGAGATCTGAAATTTCAGTTTTAATTTTTTTAAATTGGGCAAGCTTTACTTCTGAAAGCTCTAATCCGCTTAATTTAAAACCGATCATACTTTGTTGAATGAGGCGGCTTTCAGCTGGCAATAGGGTGGACGTCTTAATTTTTTTCTGAGCTTGTTTCATTAAATTATATAAATCTTTGCGCGAATAAATTTCGATGGAGACTTGCGAAGCGATGGCGCTGCAATCCTCAGCCGCTTTCCGCAAATTTGCATCGACGGAAACATCATTCATAAAACCAAGTGGTGTCAGTTTCTCATCGACCTGGGCTGAAAGATTTTCTAGCTCGCCGAATGTATTTTCAAAAGTCAGTTCAAGTTGAGGCCCTTTAGTAGAGCGCTGAACAAGGATGTCAATGCTGTGGCTAAAATCTTTGACCGCGGCCGCACATAAGTTTGTTAATTCATCAGGAGAATAATCAGATCGGATAAGTGCCTTTTCAGTCGTACCATTGGGCGCTCGTGAAAGGGATGTTGAAGCACAGGATATAAAAAATCCCAGTAGTGGAATCAATAAAAGCGTTTTAAAACGACTTTTCATAAGGCTCCTTGATGGATTTGAATGCGCCCTCAATTTTGGAATGATTTAGAGGGAAACTCAATCATAAAGGGGCCCTGTTTTTGGGCTTAGCGGGCCTGACCCAGTTCCATTGTCCAGTAAGTCTTGTAAGCTGAGGCCTCGTGATAACTGCAAGCCACTCCGACCTCACGAAATTCAGGCTTCATGATATTTGCGCAGTGGCCAGGGCTTTTGATCCAGCTATCAATGGCGCTTTTAACCGTTTCACGACCGGCGGAAATATTTTCTCCTGCCGCGCGCCAGTTGTACCCATTTCTTGCCATTCGATCGGTGAAGGGTTGTCCATTGCGGCTGTCATGCTCGAAATAATTATGGAGGGCCATATCCACAGAATGTTCGCTGGCCGCTGCGGCTAATTGAAAGTTCCATTTCAAGGCTGACACTGCTTTGAAGAATTGAGGTCCGCAGTATCTTGCTTTGGCGCGAGCGGTATTAACTTGGGTTAATACTTCCTGCTGAATGCGGGTGACCTGACATTTTTGAGCGCTGGCATAAGCTCCGGAAAAACTGAGAGCTAGTAAAAGAATAATAAATCGTAAATCAAACAAAAGACCTCCTAACAGAAGGTCCGAGTCTGATTTGAAGTCACTGCGTCGTTCAATGAATTAATTGTGAAATCTTTTTAGCGGAACGCTGCAATACCTGTGATCTGTTGTCCGACAACAAGTCGATGAATATCTTCAGTGCCTTCATAGGTATTCACTGTTTCTAGATTCATCATGTGTCGAATCACTGGATATTCATCGATAATGCCGTTGGCACCTAATAAGTCCCTTGCATCGCGAGCCACATCTAAAGCCATGCGACAGTTATTCATTTTCACGAGTGACACGTGATGAGGAAGAATTCGTCCAGATTCCTTCAAGCGACCCAATTGTAGAGCTAGCAATTGGCCTTTTGTAATCTCTTGCACCATTTTAACCAATTTTCCCTGCGGAATTTGGTAAGCGGCAAGAGGTTTATCTTTTTCAAAAATCACTCGCTCTTTTGCATAGTGTAGCGCTGTGTGATAGCAAGCATTGGCCGCCCCAACAACGCCCCAAGCAATTCCATACCGAGCTTGCGTTAAGCAACCTAAAGGACCTTTCAGTCCTTCAATATTCGGCAGCATGTTTTCTTCTGGAACAAAACAATTTTGCAGATGAAGTTCAGAGGTCGTACTCACGCGTAAAGAAAATTTACCCTTCATCGTGCTTGTCGTAAATCCGTCCATACCTTTTTCAACAATAAAACCTTTTACTTTTCCATCTAGCTTCGCCCAAACAATCGCGATATCAGCGATGCAACCGTTGGTGATCCACATTTTATTGCCAGTGATTTTATAACCACCTTTTACTTTCTCAGCGCGAGTTAGCATGCCACCAGGATTTGATCCAGCATCAGGCTCGGTTAAACCAAAGCAGCCAATCAATTCGGCCTTAGCTAATTTTGACAGATATTTTTTCTTCTGAGCTTCAGAGCCATAAGCAAAAATCGGGTACATCACTAAAGCGCCTTGCACCGAGCAAAAAGAACGAATGCCAGAATCGGCGCGCTCTAATTCCTGCATCAAAAGTCCATAAGAAATATGACCCAAGCCTGGGCAGTCGTAACCTTGAATGGTCGAGCCTAGCAGACCCATCTCGGCAAATCGCGGAATCAGGTGTTTTGGAAATTCTTCTTTTCGATTGGCTTCTTGCAAAGTCGGCATCACTTCTTTAGTCACAAAGTCGCGGACCGTGCTTCGAACCATCAATTCTTCTTCAGAAAAAAGGGCATCTTCTTCCATGTAGTTGAGAGACTCATAGACAGCCATAATAACTCCTCATTTTGCGTGGCTCTTAGTGTCGCAAAACCTTAAGAATCTGGCAAGTCCAACAGTCATGAACTGTCGCATACCAGCCATTTTCAATACTTGACTCAAAATGGTAAGCTGGCACCTTAGATTGATGTATAACAGAGCAGAAATCGTCGACGAAAACTTTACCAAATTTGTTAAAGCTGGGCACTTTCCAAAGGCTAGGACTCATGTCAATTTGCAGGATTCTGGTTTATCGCCTACAGAATTAATTGATCTTTTTGAAAGCCAAGTCATCAGCCGGCATTTGGATCTACGAGCCCGCATTTTAAAAAACACCAATCAATCGTTTTACACTATCGGAAGTTCAGGGCACGAAGGCAACGCCGTGTTTGGAAAAGTTTTTCGAATGACCGACATGGCTTTTTTGCATTATCGCAGCGGCGCCATGATGATTCAAAGAGCCAAGCAACTGCCGGGTTCGACACCGGTTTATGATACGATGCTTTCATTCGCGGCCTCGAGCGACGAACCGATTTCGGGTGGGCGCCATAAAGTTTTTGGCAGTCTACCGTTACTTGTTCCGCCTCAGACAAGCACGATCGCCTCGCATTTGCCGAAAGCTGTAGGCGCAGCCCTATCAATCACTCGGGCTCGCGATTTAGGTCACGAAGGCATAATGCCTGAGGACAGCCTAGTGATTTGCACGTTCGGAGACGCTTCGGCTAATCATTCGACCGCCTTAGGTGCGATCAACACGGCGGCATGGACCGCTTATCAAAAAGTGCGTTTACCCTTAATTTTTATTTGTGAAGATAACGGCATTGGTATTTCTGTCTCAACACCGCCTGGTTGGATTGAAAATAATTTTTCCTCAAAGCCAGCGCTCCAATATGTCAAAGTTGATGGCCTTAATTTATTAGATATTTATCAAAAAACAAAAGCCTTAGAAGAAACGGTCAGAGCGGGTCGAAAGCCAGCATTTTTGCATATGGAAACAGTGCGCCTGATGGGGCATGCTGGCTCGGATATGGAATTTGGTTACTCCACTCAAGAAAAAATTGAAGCGTTGGAATTTAATGATCCACTTCTGCATTCGGCGCGAATTATACTGGAAAATAATTTATTATCCGCTGAGGAAATTTTAAAACTGTATGAAGGCGAAAGATCGCGGGTCGAACACGTCGGTTTTGCAGCCATTCAGCGGCCAAAACTTTTAAAGCCTGAAGACATTCGCTCGACAGTGACAGCTTGCACTGAAGAAAGAATAGCGCCACCGGTGCCATCAGAAGAAGAGCGTGAAAAAACTTTTGGTCGCGAATATGCGAAACTTTCAACGCCCCACCATTTGGCAAAGCTGATCAATTATGGATTGACCGATATCATGTTGCGCTACCCCCAGGCCATGGTTTTTGGTGAAGACGTCGCGCAAAAAGGTGGAGTCTATAACGTCACAGATGGACTCTTTACGAAGTTCGGAGCAAAAAGAGTTTTTAACTCTTTGTTGGACGAGCAGTCCATTTTAGGTGCGGCGATTGGCTTAGCCCATAATGGATTTTTGCCGATTCCTGAAATTCAGTTCCTGGCTTACGTTCATAATGCTGAAGACCAGATCCGCGGTGAGGCAGCGACGTTAGCGTTTTTCTCTAAAGGACAATTTACAAATCCGATGGTTTTACGAATTGCGGGACTGCCTTATCAAAAAGGTTTTGGCGGACATTTCCACAACGATAATTCGCTCGCGGTCTTCCGTGATATTCCTGGCGTTATTGTGGCGGTTCCATCCAATGGAGTCGATGCCGTAAAAATGATGCGGGCCTCCGTTCGCGAAGCCTTTGAAAAAGGCCGAGTGGTTGTTTTTGTCGAACCGATCGCGCTTTATATGACAAAGGATTTACATCAAGTTGATGATAAAGGCTGGAGCTTTCCATACCCTTCTGGAAACGATGAAATTTCAATTGGTGAATTTGGTATTTTTGGTGACGGAAAAGATCTAACGATTTTAACTTACGGCAATGGTTATTATTTTTCCAGACAGGCTGAAAAAATATTAAAAGAAAAACACAACCTGCACTGTAAAATTATTGATTTGCGCTGGATTGCGCCCTTGAATCATGAGGCCCTAGCGCAGGCCCTTGAAGATTCAAAAAATGTCCTGATTGTGGACGAATGCCGAAAAACTGGTTCGCTGAGTGAAGCTCTGGTCGCATCGATGGTTGAGAATATGAAGACTCTGCCTAAAATTAAAGTCATTGCCGCTCATGATTGCTTTATCACTTTAGGTGTCGCTGCGGCGGCGGGTTTACCTTCAAAAGAAGAAATTATTGAAGCAGCTCTTCAGATGAAGGATCTCAAGGTTCAGGCATGATAAAAAAACAAGAAATTAAAAAAGAAAGAGTCGTCGTTGTCTGTCCCGGTCGTGGCACCTACACAAAGGAAACTTTAGGATACCTAAAAAAATTTCGTCCAGCCTTCAGTGAATTCCTTAACGTGATGGATGAAAAGCGCGCGGCTTTAGGCATGCCGACTTTAAGTGAGCTTGATCAGGAGCCCGTGTTTAAACCGCAGCTGCACACCAAGGGCGAACATGCCTCGGCTTTAATTTATGCCTGCAGTTACGCCGATTTTTTAAATTTAGATCCAGAAAAATATGAAGTTGTTGCGGTCACCGGTAACTCCATGGGTTGGTATAGTGCCTTGGCCGTCGCCGGAGTTTTAGATGTCCACGGAGCGTTTGAAGTGATTAACACCATGGGTTCGATGATGAAAGATGAAATCATCGGCGGACAAATGATCTATCCTTTGGTGAATGATCAATGGCAGATCCAGCCGAAAGCCGTAAAGATGGTTCAGGAAAGCTTGAAAGAAGCTAACGAACAACCGGGTTGCGAAGCTTATCTTTCTATTCAACTTGGCGGCTATGCAGTCATCGGTGGCAATCAGCCGGCGATTAATTTCTTGTTAAAAAAACTTCCAAAAATTGAAAACTATCCTTTCCAGCTGATCAATCACGCGGCCTTTCATACGCCACTGTTAAAGCAGACTTCAGAAAAAGCGATGCAAATTCTTTCTAAAGATTTATTTCACCAGCCTAAGATTCCTTTGATCGATGGTCGTGGGCATGTGTGGACAGAGTTTGCGACAAGTCAGGAAGATATCTATAACTATACCTTAGATCACCAAGTCGTCTGCCAGTATGACTTTACAACAGCCATTATTGTGGCCTTAAAAGAGTTTTGTCCCGATCGCTTCATCTTGCTGGGGCCAGGAAACACTTTGGGGGGAGCCATAGGGCAAATTTTTGTGCAAAATAATTGGCTTCAAATGGCCTCAAAAAGTGATTTTACAGAGCGGCAAAAAGAAAATCCATTCCTGATTTCGCTCGGGCGGCCTTAGACTTTTATGCGCCCGACGAATAAACGTTATTTGCAGCTCATGATATTCTTAACTTGGATCTGCGTTTCATATTCCTTTGGATTTTTCGAATTAAAAGCGCTTATTTTTGTTCTGGTTTTCTTAGGCGTAAGCTTAATTTAGCAGCAAAAATCATCCAAGGAAAAAGATGATAAATAAAATCAAAATAATCCAAAGGGGCCAAGTGCTGGCCTCCGACCATATTCTGATAATGACTCCATAAATGGGGCGGATTAAATGGAGCTAGGCCTAAGGTCAAAGCGCCAATAATAACGACCCACCACGAAAGAGAACTCATAAGTAAACCCTATTTAAATTCGCTTTTTTTGACAAAGGTTTTGACGGTAGACCTTTAAACTTGGCCTTTCTAAACGATCCGGAAATATACTTGTTTCGAAATGAGAAATTGCCTTTAGAGTTCCTAGACTAAAGCCGAATCATAGAAAGAGGATTTTTTGCAAGAATTCTCCCGCCCTAAGGCAAAGGAATATTGTGGATGATATAAAAACCAGAACGATTCGGGATATTGGCAACGAATCTTCGCAGAATTTAGAAGAAACTATTTTGCTCTGCGAAAAAATTGAGCCCCAGGAAGTTCTACGTTTTGCGGTCGACAGAAATATTTCCCAAATTGTCCAGCAAACAAGCCCTCATCATGAAACCGAGTTAAAAGCGTCTTTAGCCATGATGGAGGCGCCGGCTTCATTTTTTGACTACCCCTTAGCGACAATATTAACGCCCGAGCAAGTGACTTCTCAATCTGAGAAATCGTTGCGCCAATTAGAGATTCCTTTTTTTAAATCAGATGAAAAAGAGTCAATTCTAGATTCGATCGGGGAATACATGAGTTCCTTGGCTGGTTCGGGGACTCTGGAGTCGGATGTTAGATTGGTGGCCGATGAGCTTTTCACAAATGCGATTTTTAATGCTGGGTTCCAATCAATTCCTGGAGGCGCCGATCGCACTCAATCAGTCACTTTAGATCAAAAGCAAACCTGTCGCTTGTTGGTGGGCACAAAAGATGACCGCCTTGTCTTGATCTGCGAAGATTTATTTGGGACCCTAAATATATTGAAGCTTTTGACTCGCATCAGAAAATGTTACGAGGAGGGAGCTCACAACTCGATCACCTGGAATCAACCAGGCGCTGGTATTGGCAGCTATCTTATTTTTAAAAGTTGTATGAGTGTTTACTATGCGGTTCAGGAAAACGAGCGTACTATGGTGGCGTGTGTCTTTCCATTGCGCAAAGGGATGAGGGCCCGTTCTGAAATTGGAAAAGGTGTGCATTTCGTTAATGTAGCAAAAAAGGATAAAGCTTGAATCCATTTAAATCTTCACAATCAACCGAGAATAAAATTCTTCATTTGACCCTAGAGGGCGAGATTCAGGGCAGCTGCGAACTTCCCGCGCTTGATATGCAAGGTGTTTCTGAAGTTGATTTAGATATCGGAAAAATAACTTACATCAACTCCGGTGGCATTCGAAATTGGATTGTGTGGATGGGTGACCTCAGTAAAAAATTTCCCGAGGTCAGTTTTGTTTTTCGTCAAATCCCACCCATTATGGTCAGCCAAATTACGAACGTCGATTTGTTTATTCCTAAAAAAGCAAAAATCAAATCGGTTTTTATTCCTTTTTTCTGTGATCACTGTGGAGCGACCGCCACACGTTTATTTGAGCCAGAAAAATATTTTGAACAGTCCAAAACAAAAGAAGAAATTTTAGCACTGATGTGTGATATGTCCTGCCCCCAGTGTTCTAAGCCCATGGAAATGGACGCCTTCCCTGAAAAATATTTAGCCTGCCTTGAACAGCACCGCGGAAATTAAATACTTCCGCGTCTGTTTTTAGTGAAATTATCCAATCGGTACCAATGGTAACCGGATCAAAAGACCCTGATCGCTGGCAGTCAGGCTTACAGTCTCGCTGGCACAAGCTAAGATTGAAAGAATCGATTGCAGAGTGGCCCATTCAAAGTGCGGCATGCCTGCAAAGTAAAGTTTGATGGCCACATGATCTTGATCCCTTTCAACACAGCCCTGAATCCCTGACATATCTAAATTGTTCCTGAGTGCGGTTTCTGCAATTGAAGTAAGAATTGAGCCCAAAAAGGTGATAGCAAAGTTTTTAGGAACTTGAAGGTGAAGGCGTTCACTTAAGGAACTCCACGAAACCCCACCCACCAGTTTAGTTAAATGGTGGGACAGACTTTCTCCAGCCACTAATATATCTGCGACCTCACAGGTCACTGAGCTTGGCCTTAAGCTTAAGGCCCCTTCAAGGCCGTACATTGTTCCGGTCATTCTGGTGACTGAGTTTTGGATTAATTGTAACAGCGTCGGAACTTTTTGATGGGACCGAATAGTATCGTTTAAAGAGCTTAATCCTCTCAGCAGCTCGTCAGAGGTGATTCGTCCATCAGCATGTTCCTGTAACAGGAAAAAAATGGGATTGATTTGCTGGGTAAGATGGGCCGCTTGCCCTGATGCTAAAGTCAAAGCCCCCAAAATATTTCGAATTTCACTGATCGCGGGCGTTGAAGCTTTTTCTAGTAAAATCAAATCTGAGCCGGTTCCTTTTTTTAAACTTTGCATGTGCTGACCCGCTTTTAAAGCCAGTTCATGCATTCGGCTGCGAACAGTTTGATGCAAAGAATTTTTTTTAACGTCAATGACACAAAGACTGCCGACCGTTGTTCCATTCACAACAACGGGAAAGCCAAAGTAGGAAACAATTCCATAACGTTGAATCAGCTCTTGAGGAAGGTCAGGGTGCATAGCGATATCTTCAATCGAAAGGGGTGCTGCCCTATCGACAACAAATTGACAAAGAGATGAGCAGCGATCCGTCGCCCGAGAGATCGCTAAGTCAGGCGGAAGCCCGACATGAGCTTTAAAATATTGAATCTGATTCATAACAATAGAGACGAGGGAGATCGGGAAGCCTGTGATCGATTTTGCCTCGCCAACAATTTTCTGCAAAACCACATCCAGCTTTGTATCCACAATCGAAAGCCCAGGATCTGTTGGAAGAGCTAAATTCTCAAGTTTAGGAGCACTCATCTTTTCACCTCTGCATAATTCTTCGGCTGAAGACCTGGACCTTTGCAGACAAGTTAAATTAACAAACTTTTTGCCGATGGCCTGAATCAATGTGAGACTTGAGGAATAACTTTTTGAGGAGAGCTCATGAAATACATTCTCATTTTGATATTACTGATTCCACAGGTTATTTGGGCCGCTGGACGAACTCGTTCATCCAAGTCGACAAGCAGTTACTCCAGATCTTCTTATGGAAATCAAAGTTTATTTCGAATTCAAGGAAGCTATGGGGTGGCTCTCGTTGATCCAGTTGAACTTGCAAATTATCGAAAACAGTTTCTTTGGAATAATGTCACAGCCTCTGACGGAATTTTTGATCGATTGCCGCAAACGGATTTTGGACTTGGTCTTCGAATTGGCCCAGGTCACTTGATGGTGCATTACTTTTCGGCACGGCAGGATCTTAAAAATACAGATATCGCAGCCACTGGCGTTTCCGTCAGAGACAGTTTTAATTATGCGGCCACTTATGTTTTCTATGATGTTCCTTTTGTGATCGGAGATTTTCTTCTCACCACAGGACTTGGCATTGGGAAAGCAAATAAATTTGAATATCATGAAACTTTGACGAACGGAAATGCTGAAGATATCACGTGGTCTGATAATCCAATTGGTTACAGAGCGCGGGCTTCAGTGGGTTATCTTTATTCGAACACGTTTGGAGTTTTCCTAGAACTTGGCTATGAGATGATGAAAAGCACGTTGACGGCGGCTGGTGATTACCAATCGACTATCAACGGTTCGCCGATTCGCAGTGGGCAAAAATTAATTGGCAGAAGTGGCGCCGTTGAAGTCGACCTTTCAGGCGCTCGAGCCGCCGCTGGCCTGATGCTGATGTTTTAACTTTGAAAGTCTAAGCCATGCACGAATTCCATCCGATTTCCTATACTAAGAAAGACCTTTTCTACAACGAATTGATTCTTGAACTCAGTGGCCTTTACGAAAAATATTGGCTGACTAATTTAGCAACCGCAGCCGCTGCCTTGAAGGCCCACCTGCCAAATGTCAATTGGGTCGGATTCTACCTTTGGCAAGAGGGTGAGCTTAGGCTAGGCCCCTTTCAAGGCCTTCCGGCTTGCCTCAGGATTCCGTTGGGGCGTGGCGTTTGTGGAACAGCAGCGCAGACACGTCAAACAGTGACTGTCGATGATGTAGATCAATTTCCTGGGCATATTGCCTGCGATTCCAGGTCTAAATCTGAAATTGTTATTCCCATCGTCATTCAAAATCGTCTGCTAGGAGTGTTAGATATCGATTCTCCTCAATTGAAACGCTTTGATTCTGCCGATGCACAAGGTCTTGAAAAGCTTGTGCAAAAACTACTTCAATTGACGACCTGGCCTGCTTCCTTTTAAAACGGAGGTTGGTCCCCTATGAAAAATCAAATTGTTCGACCCACCACTCACTTTTCAGGCCGGCCCCTTGTCCCAGGGGACAAATCAATTTCACATCGAGCTTTAATTTTTGGCGCTTTGGCTGAAGGCCGTACCGTTATTGAGGGCTTGCTTGAAAGTGCTGACGTTCAGTCGACCGCACAATGCCTTCAAAATATGGGCATCACTATTCTTAAAAAAAATAATATCACTGAAGTTGAAGGCCGTGGAATTTTTGGGTTAAGATCCCCTCAAGAAATTTTAAACTGTGGGAATTCGGGAACGACCTTGCGGCTTTTAATGGGGTTGCTGGCCGGTCAAAAAAACTTTTCTGCCGAACTGACGGGCGATGAGTCTTTAATTCAGCGGCCAATGAAAAGGGTTGCTGACCCTTTACGCTTAATGGGTGCGGACCTCACTTTGACGGAACAAAATTTCGCGCCTTTAAAAATTCAAGGTGTTGCTTTGCAAGGCATCGATTACGAATTAAAAATTGCCAGTGCGCAAATAAAGACAGCCCTTATCTTAGCAGCCTTGACCAGCCCAGATATAACGCGATTAACTGGTCAAATTCAAAGTCGTGACCACAGCGAACGAATGCTAAAATCTATGGGCGTAGAAATAAAAATAAATTCAAACGAAATTGAAATCGCGGGTGGACAAAGAATTCGGGCCACTAAAATATTGGTTCCTGGCGATCCCTCGACCGCGGCTTTTTGGCTGGCCGGCGCTTGCTTGATTCCAACTGCGGAAATTGAAATGCAGCCCATTTCTTTAAATCCTTCCCGCTTGGGATTTGTTCGCGTGCTGCAAAGAATGGGCGCTGAAATTGAAATCGAAGTGACCGATGATCTGGTCGAACCCGTCGGTCGATTGAAATTACGCCACCGTGATCTGCGTGGACCATTAAAAGGTGTACGAATTGAAGCCGCTGAAATTCCGTCGCTGATTGATGAGTTGCCCTTGCTAGCCGTCCTTGCCACGCAATGCGAGGGAATTACAGAAGTCGTTGGTGCCCAAGAATTGCGAGTCAAAGAAACGGACCGAATTGCTGCGGTCGCCAGCAATTTACGACGGATGGGTGGAGAAATCGAAACCCGGCCTGATGGCTTTACAGTTCAAGGCCCGCAAAAACTTAAAGGTGCGACCATTCAAAGTTTTCATGATCATCGAATTGCGATGGCCTTCAGCATCGCCGCGCTGATCGCTGACGGAGACAGCCTGATTGAAAATGCCGATTGTGTAGGAGTTTCTTATCCAGATTTTTTTAAGATTTTACAAAGCTTGATTTCATGATCGGGGACACTGATGGCAGGAAATAGTATTGGACAAATTTTTCGAGTCACTACATTTGGAGAATCGCATGGTCCGTCGATCGGTGTTGTAATCGATGGCTGTCCGGCAGGCTTAAAATTAGATCTGGAATTTATACAACAGCAATTAGACAAAAGAAAACCTGGGCAAAGTTTATTAACCACTCAGCGAAATGAAAGTGATACACCAGAAATTATTTCTGGTGTATTTGACGGAGTAACAACAGGCGCTCCACTGGCAGCACTTTTTCGGAATAAAGATCAGCGCTCGCAAGATTATAGCGCTATTGTTGATAAGTATCGTCCGTCCCATAGTGATTTCAGTTATGATGCAAAATATGGAAGCCGGGATCACCGCGGTGGCGGAAGATCCAGTGCGCGTGAAACTGTGGCCCGCGTTTTTGCCGGGGCGGTCGCCCAACTGATTTTAAAAAGTGTAGGCATCTCAGTTCAAGGATATGTCTCGCAAGTTGGAAATATTAAATTACAAAAATCTTGGATAGAACTTGATTTGCAAAAAACTTGGCAAAATCCTGTGCACTGTCCAGATCCTGAAACAGCTTTGAGCATGCAAGGCTTGATCGAAAAAATTCGGGATGACGGTGATACCGTCGGTGGACTCGTGACAGCAGTGATTCAGGGCTGTCCAGCAGGCCTGGGCGAGCCTGTTTTTGATCGCCTCCATGCTGATTTGGGTAAAGCCATGCTAAGTATCAATGCGGTCAAAGGATTTGAATATGGGTCTGGTTTCGCTGGCGCTTGTATGAAAGGCTCAGACCATAATGATCCATTTATTAAATCCGAAAACCAAATTCAGACTTCAAAAAATGATTCCGGTGGAATTCAAGGAGGAATTAGTAACGGGATGCCAATTTATTTTAGTGTCGCCTTTAAGCCCGTCGCCACTTTAATGAAAAAACAAAACACGATCAATCGTCAAGGCCAGGCCACGGAGCTTGAGGTGGGCGGTCGTCATGATCCTTGCGTTGTTCCACGAGCAGTTGCGATTGTTGAAGCGATGGCCGCCCTCACCATCGTCGACCACTGGCTTCGTCAGCGCACCTCGCGCCTTTAGGGACAAAATTCCACATTGGGGATTTCTGTCCTTAGGATTTCACGACTAGATTGAGCTTATGACTGTAAATCCTTGGCATCAACTTTGCCTCCTAACACCCATTAATGAATTTATCTGACCTCAAAAAAGGAGAATTGTTATGGGTATCATTGCAACGTTAGTAATTGGTTTGATCGTAGGACTCATCGCACGATTTTTAATGCCAGGTCGTGATCCAATGGGTTTTGTTTTAACTGCAGTTCTTGGAATTGTTGGGGCTTGGTTGGGTTCTTGGTTAGGTCAGGCATTGGGACTTTATGGACAAGGCGAGCCTGCAGGCTTCGTGATGGCAGTCATCGGTGCCATGGTCGTTCTTTTTATCTACCATCTTGCTTCACCGGGTCTTCGAAAAGTATAAATAGATTTATCTTAAAAATTTTCCAGCTTGGCGACAAGCTGGAAAAAATCTAAGCTTGAGGGATGAAAAGACCTCAGGCCTTAGCGTTTTTTTTTGGTGGCGTCCTGCCGCTGGCAGCCTTTGCTGTTATCGAAGACCAATATGGAACTCTGGCCGGGATTATCGCAGGGATGGTATTTGGTTTAGGTGATGTTCTTTACGAATTTATTTCCCAAAAAAAAGTTTCGACGATCACCTGGGTTAGTAACTTAATGATTTTAATTCTGGGTGGCTTGTCGTTGATTTCGTCTGATGGAATTTGGTTTAAACTTCAGCCGGCCATCTTTGAAGCATTTTTTACTGCGTTTCTTTGGGGATCAATCTTAGCTCATAAAAATATTTTAGTTTTGCTGGCCGAAAAGCAAGGTCAGGTTATACCCGAATTCTTGCATCAAAAAATGGATGGGTTTGCCTTTCGCCTAGGCCTCTTCTTTTTGGTTCACACAGGTCTTGCTATTTGGTCAGCCTTACACTGGACGACAGCCCATTGGGCCTTGCTCAAAGGGGTTGGTTTGCCAGTCAGTATGGTGGTTTATGTCGTTATTGAAATGATTATTATTCGGCGCCGAAGTTAATCTTATCAATAAGTCTGTCCCTAAGACTGGAATTGTTAAAAAAAATTGTTAAACTGCAAAGATTCGATAAAATTGGCTCTACTATTTAATTACTTTTAGGAGCCCAATTCATGAAAACAGAACAAGTTGTTATTCGAAAGCCCACAGACTTTAATT
>JAYWDA010000508.1:0-1725 GCA_043780105.1 Pseudobdellovibrionaceae bacterium
CAGCATCAGTTTTAATTATGATTGGCAGTCATGACCCAGCCTTTGATTGAAATTAAAAATCTTCAAAAAAATTTTAACAAAGAATCTATTTTCAAAAACCTTTCATTAGAAATAGAAAAAGGTGAGTTTGTTTCAATCCTTGGTTCGTCGGGCAGCGGAAAATCGACGCTTCTGCGCTTAATCGCAGGCCTTGAAGAAAAAACTTCCGGGGACCTTCTAAAGCCAGCCGATCTACGCCTATCTTTTATTTTTCAAGAGCCCTGTTTGCTGCCTTGGCTGACGCTAGAAGAAAACATCGCCCTTCCTTTAAAATTGAAGAAAAAAAATCAGTCCGAAGTGGATCAAGTTATAAAATTAGTGAATTTAACAAATTATAAATCCTTTTTCCCGCATCAGCTTTCCGGCGGGATGAAAATGCGGGCTTCTTTGGCTCGCGCTCTTGTGACAAATCCAGAAATTTTATTGATGGACGAACCATTTGCGGCTCTAGATGATGCCACTCGGTTTCATTTGCAGGATGAACTCCGTCAGATCTGGTCCAAAAAAGGTCTTACGATTATTTTTGTCACGCACTCGATTTCGGAGTCCGTGTATCTCTCTTCCAGAGTTCTTTTCTTGGATAAACTCTTTGGTCAACTGAGTGTTGATTTAGAAATCGAGCTTGGAGGCTTACGTGAGCAAAGTTTAAAAACAAAATCCACTTACAACGATTATGTTACTCAACTTTCATCAAAATTTCGGCAGGAAGTTTTATGAAAAGAAACACTTTGCGGGCTCCAATTGTTTCTTTTCTAAGTCTTATCTTTCTATTTGAAGCTTTAGCTTATTTTGAACTATTAAATATCAGCCTGTTCCCGCCTCCTTCGCAGGTTTTATCCGTTTTATGGGAGCTTCGAAAAGATTTTCTGATGGCTTTCTTTGAAACTGCGACTTCTGTTCTGATTGGATTTGCCATTAGTGTCTTTTTTGGATTGGTCCTCGCAACCTGCTGCTCACTGAATACTTTTTTAAGAAATAGTATTCTTCCCTTCGCTGTTTTTTTTCAAACAGTTCCGATCATCGCAGTGGCGCCACTTTTGGTGATTTACTTTGGCTTTGGATATCCGACGGTGATTGCAGCTTCTTCGATCGTTTGTATATTCCCGATTATTGCAAATACCCTGATCGGTTTGCAGAATATCCCTAAAAATCAGGACGAACTTTTTAAAATTTTTAAAGCTTCGAAGTGGCAAACCCTGATTCACCTTAAGCTTCCTAGTGCTTATCTCTCTATCTATTCAGGATTAAGGATCGCTGCTGGTCTTTCAGTGATAGGCGCTGTCGCCGGAGAATTTGTCGCTGGTGGTGGGCTTGGTGCAATGATTGACTCGGCCAGAACCCAGCAGCGAATTGATGTGGTTTTTGCGGCGCTTGTTTTATTATCTATTTTAGGACTGCTTATAATATTTTTAGTTCAAAGTCTTCACTCGAGTTTTCAAAAATGGCGACCTTTAGGTCTTCGTTAAAAGGATTAATATGAAATTGGCGTCTCTTGTTTTATTGATATCACTTCAAGCCTCAGCCACGCTCAAAGTCGCTTTAAACTGGAAGCCTGAGCCCCAGTTTGGTGGGTTTTATGAAGCCGAACGAGCTGGCCTTTTTAAAAAAGAAAATTTAGATGTTCAAATTCTAGAGGGCGGCTCAGGAACTCCAACGGTTCAAATGTTAGCTAACGATAAAGTTGAT
>JAYWDA010000509.1:0-3832 GCA_043780105.1 Pseudobdellovibrionaceae bacterium
TATTGCCACTTGTGTTGATTCCAACCGCACCACCAAAAGTTCCTGTGGTGACTTTGCTTGCATCCAAAGATGGAATATCTGCAGCTACTAAGCTTGCAGCTCCAGAGGTCACACGCCCTTTTGTATCCGTTGCAACTTTAAAGTAAGTACCCGCCGTTCCAACATTCGGAAGACCTGCCGCAACACCAGTGGAAATGGCCGCATCAACATAAGTTTTATTAGTTAGGTCGTTTGCGCTGCTCGGAGTTCCACTGAACTGTGGAGCACTTCCAAAGGTAATGGTGCTAGAAAAAGTCGCCGTTGAACTTGGTTGCACATAACGAGTGCTCGTACCCGCGAGCAAAGCGACTAGCTCTGTTACATCCGTTGGAAGTAAGGTCGGTGCTGATTGCGGAGTACCGGTTGCATCTGCGACTCGTAATAAGTTTGAGCTCTTATATCCACCAATTTGCAAAGCCTCGATGGCAAGTGGTGTCCAGTTGATTGCTGTCGAAGGTATAACCTGCCATCCGGTACCTTCATTAAAAGAATAAGTCAGTTTTCGCTGGTCAGCTAAGGTGGGAGCGTAAGTTGTTCCAAGCAAACAGGCGCTGGGAACGGTCGCTGAAAAATCCATCGACCCGCGGTTAGCAAAAATTCGATCAAATGAATATCCGCCATCAATCCCCGCAGCAGATCTTGCACCCGAGCCCACGGCGATTGAAAAAATACCTGAGGAACTTGTCATGTCCAAGACATGCAATTCTTCATACAAAAGACAATCTTCTGAATTGGGTGACCTAATTTGAATTTTAAATTGAACGTTGTTGCTCGTAACAGGCGTTCCATCGGGCCGCAGTATACGCCCCTGAAAATTCAAGCTAGTCGCTGAATAAACATTAAGGCCAAATAGTAGGCAGCCGACCAGTACAACACCCCGGATCATGAGAGTGTATTCGGCATAATGCTACGGCGCCTATAGGACCATAAATAAAGAATTTTTAACAAGGGCGGAAAACGCCTTAAGTCCGAGAGGTTACGAGTCTTGTAAATTGACCGAATTTTTTCCCAAAATTTATCCCAAGATAAGACACTTTTTAAAACGCGAAGTCGAGGAGCCTTGATTTTTTAGCAAACTAAGATTGTCGCAAGGCCGCCGGTTTTATTTTTGTAAGTCTGGATCACATGTTTGGCCATAGTCTGACCTAGCCCCTTTTCTGTGATCGCAACGATGGATCCACCGAAGCCACCGCCCGTTAGTCTAGCGCGCATTTTCAGTGACGATATGTCGAGCTCTTCGACCTAAAACATCCGGCAAATCTCTTAATCGTGGCAAATCAACTTCAGAAAGTTCACGCAGTTGTTGAATGCCAAGAAGCTGACAAGCCTGTTCACATTCGGCGCGTCTTTGGTTGTAGTCACCATTGGAATTATCGTGCTTCACGCCCGAGTTAATCACAACTAAATCCATTTTCTCGAGCGGCAATTTAATTCTTTCAAACGTTAAAGATTTTGTATCTAGAAAAAGCGCCTCACCGAATCGCGCAAGGCCGCAGGCCATTTGGTCCATAATGCCGACTTTAGCGCCGACAAAATCATTTTCAATTTTTTGTCCAACCAAGGCGATTTCTGTTTCAGTTAAATGAAGATTAAAAGCCGAATGAATGGCTTTTAAAAAAGCGATTTCAAGGGCAACACTTGACGATAACCCACTGCCTAGCGGGACAGTGGAACTTAAGTCGACATCAAAACCTTTAAAGGCAAAGCCCATTTTTTTTTAAATAAAACTTCCACCTTGCAAATAATCAATCCAAGTTTTTGTTGGGTGCTCTTCACTTAATTTATATTTAATATTTTGCAGGTTATTTGAAAAATGCGCGCCTGTCGTCGCACTGACGATCATGTCATCACGTAATCTTAATTTAACACCTGTCTTTTGCGGGATCGCTGTCGGCAACACCCAGCCGCCGTTATAATCCGTGTGTTCACAGATCAAATTCACTCGGCCATTAGCTTCTGTTATAAATTGTATCTTCGACCTTGGCATTTGGAAGACTAGGGTTCCACGCAAAAACCATTTCATTTTCAATCTGACCGTAGAACAGTAGAACCAAAATTGGTGCGATCTACAGGACTCGAACCTGTGACACCTTGCATGTCATGCAAGTACTCTACCAACTGAGCTAAGATCGCGTGGTACTTTTGTGATCTCATTCATACCAACAGATTCCAGGGCTGACAAATGAAAATCTTGTTGAAAATGCTGGCACCATTGATCAAAGAACTGCGCCGGCTCGATAGGATGACATCTGCTGACTTGATCCAATTGAGGCTTTTTATGACCGCAGCTACGAACTCCCTGGAACAGTCCCAGGTCATTCTTTATATTAATAGATAAACCATGTCTGATCACACCATGATCAGATTTAAGACCACAAAAACCTAGTTTTCCCTGTGAGGTGTAAATCCCAGGTTCGGTCGAGGAATACATTGCTTCCACGCCAAGCCCCAGTAAAGTTTTTAATGTGACTTTCATCAGCTTCGGAACAAATTCGCGAATACCGATTTTATGCTCTTTTAAATCCAGCATCGGATAGATAATAAGCTGACCGGGGCTATGAATCGTCGCTTGGCCACCCCGGTCGGTCTGAACAACTTCGATTCCACGCAGAAGTAATTCTTGCTCACCGAAAAATAAATCTTCTGAGATTTTTCCACGAATTCCCAAGGTCATCACCGGAAGAAATTCAGCGCCTAAAATCATCATGCTTTTGTGCCCAGCTATTTGGGGCACAAGATTTTTTTGCAGAAACGCTACATCTTTATAATTCTGCAAACCCAGCCATTGAAATAAATTAGTACATTTCAACTTTGTCATTTTCTTTAAATCCCGAGCCCGAGTGAATGATTGACACCGACCCGTCAGTTCCAAAATAACTAACAACTTCTAACGTCCCTTTGATGCGACCTTGAACTTTTCCAATATGGGAACCTGAATCAGGATCAAAAACATCTTCACCTTCTTCTGAAACTTTTAAGATATCTCCAGTTTGCAAACCAGAAATACGACCTACATTCAAATAAACTCGGTCGCCACTGATTGCAGCAATGCGCCCCTCCCAAACGATTTTATCCATGGCAGCAATCACCTGCGGAGTAAAATCCATAAATGCATCTTTTATGATGACTTGAATCAGCTCGGCATTATTTTGAATAAATTTATCGGATTCAACCCGCTCGCCAACACGTGTGTTCGGTTCATCTAAGACCACTGTTTTTACAACATTCATTAGCTCTTTGGTCCCGCGAGTGCTGAACAGACGAACTCGCACAACACTTTCAAACTTAGTTGTCATATTCCGAATCACGCCGATTTGATCACTAGCCCGCTTGATTTTAAGATCCATAATCTTACCTTCAAGCACCGAATTCACCCCCAGCTGGGACACGTCGCGAGTGATGTCTTTCATAATATATTCGCCGTTTTGAATATGCTTACTTAGGTCAATTTTTAATTCCTGGCTATCAATTGCAATCAACTGACCGGTCCGATTTAAATCCGCAATAAAGGCTCGCCTTGCATTTTCACGAAGAACGGGATCCCGCTGATCATTAGCATCTAGGAATGGCAGCACCATCACGCGTTTTTTAATCCCAGAATCCTGCGGAGCATGAAGATTCATATCACTGACTTGCTTACGAGGAATATTTCGGCCGGTTTGCAACGACGAGCAACCTACAATGAGCCCTAAGACAATTCCGACGTTAAATATTTTATTAAATATTTTTTTAAACATTTTGTTCCCCCGACTAACGCTTCATATCGACGATGACTTCTTTGTCAGCCGTCGAA
>JAYWDA010000510.1:0-5585 GCA_043780105.1 Pseudobdellovibrionaceae bacterium
GGGCTCCCAACCACCCATAGATCCATAGGCCGTCTGAATTGAATCGCCAGACAGGCCGACGGCCACCACGGAATGGTCTGAGATTTCTCCGTTAAGAATTGTGAATGTTTGCTGGAATTTTTGACTGTCGCCAGCAAGTCCGCCAGTGATTAAAACTTTGTCACCAACAACATCCCGAATTCCTTGAATCACTAAACTGCCATTGATATTTAGACCGCAACCTAAAACAAGAATGTATTTTAAATTATCTTTTTTAAGCTGTCGGGCTAAGCGTCGGCCGCACTCCAAAGAATCTTTCATCCCATCAATTTTTTCAGATGCCGGCTGGACTTGAACGGCACTATCAAAATGACAAGCATGGACTACAGTCGTGCCGCTAAAGCTGCCCTTGTTTGTGATCTCGCCCGAAGTCGAGCAACCAATCACCATAGATTTCGGAAAATGGGCCGAAACTTCTTTTGGAATACCTTTGTCGGCAAAGCCGTCGACATCGCCAAAAACCATTACAAGCTGAGGTGCCAAATGAGATAAAGAATCGAGCTCTTTCTTAACTTCGGAATTCTTTTTTAAATGGATTTGATGGGTTTTCATAATTCTGGCCTTTCGAGTGGGGTTAACAAACGCTCACACTTATCGGCATAAAGTGGGGTGGCTTTAGGTATTTCCCAGACCTAAAATGCATAAAAATGAATTGAGAAAAAAGGATAGTAACCGATAAGATAGTTCCAAGGAATCCTCATGACAACTTTGACTGATTACAAAATTTACGATTCATTTCTGGAAGGCGTCCTTGTATTGAATCAAACTGGGCACTTTGTTTATGCCAATCCTACAGCTATGGAACTTCTTGGATTGCGGGTTCAGAAGCTGCAGCAAACTATTTTTCCTGGAAGTATTCAGTTTTCGCCAAACATTAAATGGGATGAAGAGTTTTTCAAAAAATTAATTAGCGCCACTCCATACGTTGAAGTTCAGTTTGCTAACGGAAAAAAAATGGGAACAGTACAGCTATCAATTCAACCATTAGCAGGTGAATCGAACGTCGAACATTTCCTTATTTCTGTTTATGACAGAAGTGCAGAATATAATTTACATCAAAAATATCGAATTCAGATTGCCCAAAAAGAAGAACTTGCGCAGGAGATTAATAATCACCGGGCTGAGCTGCTTCTAACAAATAGCAAGCTGGATCGAAAGCTTGAGCACATTTCGTTTTTGTTAGAGTTTTCAGAATCCACCCGTTTTCTATTGGATGAAGAAACAATTATTCAAGACTTTTTGAATCGGGCCATCGAAAAGATTGGGTTTTCAGTTGGATTTTACTTTAAATGGAATCCGTCTCAAGAAGCCTTTTCAATTGAAGCTTCTACGTCTTCTTCAGTGGCGAATCGAATTGAGCTGCCAAAATCGTTTAATTCATCAGAACTTTTAAACTTAGGGCAAGCTGGTCTTGCCGTTTTTTCTAGTGATAAAAATGAGATTTTAAAAACTTTCTATAAAGCCTTCTACCCTCAGCAAATTTACAATGCGGCTTGTTTGTGTTTGAAGAGTGGAAATCAAGTGATGGGCTTTGTACATCTTGTGAATTTTATGCAGAACCCAAAGATTGACATCGACACCATCGAATTCCTAGAGTTTTTGATGGACCCTTTAGCGATCACCTTAAAAACAGCTAAACTTTATCAGACATCTATCACAGATGAATTAACCCAATTAAATAACGTGCGCTATTTTCACTCGCGCTTAAGCACTTATTTTTCGCAAGCGGGGCGTGAGAGTAAAACCTTTGCCGTACTGTTGTGCGACATCGATCACTTTAAAAAGGTCAACGATACCTATGGTCATCCTGTCGGAGACCAAGTTTTACAAGCAGTGGCAAAAAATTTAAGGGCTCAGTTGCGAACCTCTGACCTTATTGCCCGTTATGGCGGTGAGGAAATGGCTGTTGTTCTTTTTGATACAGATGAAAAAGGAGCGCAGATTGCTGCTGAAAAATTAAGATTAGCAGTTCAAAACGGTTCTGTTTCGCATTCTTCCGGACCCTTAAAAGTGACAGTCAGTATTGGCTTAGCCGTCTATCCGCGCCATGCAATGACGAAAGAAAAAATCATCGAAGCCGCCGACAAAGCTTTGTACAAAGCTAAAGCTGCCGGACGAAATAATTGCCAAACCTTCAAGATTGAAAGTTCTGAGGAGCCCTAGTGGCAAGGATTAAAGTTTTATTGATCGGAACTTTTTCGGAAAAAGGCGCTATCTCTATTGAACCTCAAAATGAAATTGAATTTGAAAGACTGCCTGACAAGGCAGCGCTTCAAGCTTTGATCAGGACCCTGCCGCCACCGCCCTTTCATGTGATCCTTTGTGGGGCGGAACTTGTTGGAATGGGGTTGATCGAAATGGGTCAGACATTAAGGATGCTTTATCCTTTTTCTCAGATTTTTTATATCGGTGAAGGCACATCAAATTACGATAAAAAAGATCTTCTTAAGAACGGTTTTACAAATTTATTTGCCCTCCCAGAAGAAGAAAGTGCCTTTAAAGGAATTCTTAATCGCGCACTTTTGGAAGCGGAAGCGCGGCTTTACGCGCCTATTCGCTTGATTGATGTGCAAGTGGGGACGCGAATTAACTTTGAGATTCGGCTTTATCTACCGCGCAATAATCGATTTATTCCTTATATTAGTAACGGAGACATTTTTGATTTTAATCGACTTGAAAGGCTTAAAACATTTCAAGTGAATACTTTATTTGTCCCGATTTCAGACATTCAAAAATTTCGAGATTATTCGGCCCAACGACTTTATGACTTGGAAAAAGAGATAGACGACTTATCAAGTGAGGAAAAAGAAGTAAAACTGAAATCCTCGGTGAATGTATTGATTCAAGGCTTAGTGCATGAATCAACTAGTAAACTTCTTAACCCAGAGAAGAAAAGTGTTGAAACGATCAGGAAAATTATTGAGCATTATTTGACTCTTAAATTCCCAGGAGACTGGCAACAAAAAATTCGATCCATTGCGGTGGCCGGTGGCGATATTTTTGAGCATGGCAGCAATGTGTCTGCCTATGCCGCACTTTTTTCCTTAGCTCTTAAAGTTGGAGATCAAAAGGCTTTGGCTACCGCCGGAATTCTTCACGATTTAGGATTGGCTTATTTACCCCAGAAACTGCAAAATTCACCAACAGCTAAAATGTCGATGGATGACTTTAAACTTTACAAAACGCATCCTGAACTTTCGTTGAAGTTGCTCCAAGAGAGAGGCCTTGAAATTTCAGACGTTTGTCGAGATGCCATCCTTTATCATCATGTGCGGTGGGACGGTGGGGGATATCCCAAAGATGTCCAGGGAAGAAGGCCTTCTGTTGAAATACAGATTTTAGCTTTGGCGAATCGTTTTGATGAATTAACTTGTGTCAAAGAATCCAGCAGCCCTTCATTGCGCCAGACCTTGGACCAGATTGAACTGGAAAATATAGCAGAACCTGAGTTAGTAAAAAAATTGCGAGAAATAATTTTCAAGGCTGAAGGCCTCTAACCGTTAAGGTCAAGGCAGCACTCTCCGATAGAGGAAAGACCCGAAAAGGGTTTTGTGCGGAGGCAATGTGAGTAAAAGTAATGTAAAAATTCTTGTCGTCGATGATTTTGAAATGGTTCGAGTGATGCTAAGAAATGCTTTGAACGACTTAGGCTTCCACCACATCGAAGAGGCTGAAGACGGAGTCAAGGCCTTGGAAATGCTCAATGAATCTTTCATTTCTGGAGAAGCGTATTCAATTGTATTTTGCGATTGGACAATGCCAGAAATGACAGGAATTGAGGTCTTAGAAAACTGCCGCCGTAGTGAAGCGCTGAAAAACTTGCCTTTTGTGATGGTGACGGCTGAGTCAGAGCAGGAATCCGTTGTTCGAGCTATCAAGGCGGGTGCAACAGATTACCTCATCAAACCAATTTCTCCAGAGCTTCTAGAGAAAAAGGTTCACAAAATTCTTTCTAAACTCTCTTCATCGGCTGCTTAATACTTAAGGTATTCTCCGGAGGCAAAAATGTCTGACAATAAACAATTAAAAATTGATCTTGGTGATCGACTGGCTCGTGAAATTGATTACGGTGTCCATTCGACACTTTCTAGTATGTTTGGTTTAAAACCAAAAGTTGGAACTTACCGACTTGAAAAAGAATGTACAATTCATGGCGACGTCTCGGGACTTATCACATTGGTTCAGGATAAAAATGAGGGAACTCTAGTGATCAGTTTTCCGAAGGCGACCATCTTCGGGATGCTTGCAAAAATGTACCGAAAGCCATTCACTGAAATCAATCAGTCCGTTAAACTTGGAGTCGGTGAATTAACCAATATCATTTACGGCGTTGTTAAAACAAATTTAAATAAAGATGGCTTTAACTTTAAGATGGCCGTACCCAACGTCATTATTGGTGACCAACATACTATTCTTACCTGCGATTCAGGTCCGACCATGGTGGTTCCCTTTGAAACAGAAGTGGGATCCTTTTATGTCCTTTTAAGTTTTCATGAGCAAACTACAAAAGTCGAAGCCGCTTAACCGAAAGCAGAACCCATGAGAAGTAAAAAAGTCCTGCGGCAGTTAAAAAAATCTTTCGAGCAAGAGCTGAGTGATTCAGACATCCAGCGCTTTGGAAGTTTCATTAATAACCTGCCAGAAACAACAGAGAGAAATGGGCTTATTCAATTCTTTAGTGGGTTTCCTATTCTGTTGGATATGATCGATGAAGCCTATGATCAAATGACCAAACAAGTAGAATTGGCGCAACGAAGTTTAGAGATCAGTTCAAAAGAACTTATGGCCGTTAATAAATCATTATTTAGTATTAACCAAACATTTGACGCTATGGTGAATAGTTTAGGACAAGGGTTTTTCCTTTTTGCTAGTGATGGTAAAGTTGATTCGTTATGTTCAAAAGTTTGTGACGTATTACTTGAAGGCAGCCCAGCAGGAAAATCCGTATCAGAAACCCTTAAAGTTCCCGATGATAAGCAAGATACCTTTCAAGATTGGATCGAGTTGCTTTTTCAGGAAACCCTGGAATTTGATGACTTAGCTATGATTGGTCAGAAATTTTTTCCACACTCTGGCGGCCGGATCGTTGGCCTGGAATACAAACCCGTGCGCGATAAGATGGGAAAAATCCAATCCGTTGTTGTTATTGCAACCGACCGAACTCGAGAGATCGAATCTGATCGCAAAGCCCAGGGAATGCAAGCCTATGCAACTCTTGTTGTAGCGATTTTGAAAGATCGAACCAGATTTCGTCAGTATGTGATGCATTCCCGCCGTTTCTTCCAAGAGATGCACGAGCTTTTAAATTTGGATGTATTTTCACAGGACGCACTGACGTTAATAAAAAGGCATCTGCACACCTTAAAGGGCGCGGCAGGAACTTTTGGTATGATCAAAGTGAAAGAACTTTTCCATGAGGTCGAATCAGGTTTAGCCACAAAGGCTCGATTAGATGAAGCTCAAATATTTCTATTTGAGGCAACTGCTAAATGTGAGCAGCTGTTTGAAAATATATTAGAAGAACATCGGGAAGTGATTGGCGATGT
>JAYWDA010000511.1:0-2167 GCA_043780105.1 Pseudobdellovibrionaceae bacterium
TGACCCGGAAGCTTATTGTGGCTCAACTTCGGTCCTTGCGGACTTATGCTCCCCTATTTGATCTTGCTCCACGCAGAGTTTGGCTGTTTTCACTCCAGCAGCTCGCGAGGCCCTCCCGTTCCCGGTACCTCGGTCAATGCCCTGGACATTCTCTCTGTTCCACTGTTCCTCACCCTCAAGCTTGGTTTAACCCAAGAATCCGGTGGAGGGGCGTTACCCCCTGCGCTGCCATTTGGAGTCCGGACTTTCCTCTGGAACTTGCGTCCCAGCGATCATCTGCAAAACGGCCTGATTTATAACACCATTTGCCAAAACCCGCAACGGCCGCCGTGCAAAACGGTTAACAGATGCCTTCTTTTCTTGTAGATTTTAGTGATCAACCGTTAATTCACATTTGAGGCAGGAAGTTATGAAAGTTTTATTGTCCGTCGTCGTTTTAGCTTTTTCTTTAAACAACTACGCTGTTGCTGAATCTGGCCATGGCGGTCACGGTGAACACGCCGATCTTTCCGCAGGCCATGGTAGCGGCAAAGTATTTCCGAAGCCGACCAATGATTTAGAAAATTCCAAAGCTCCCGGTGCGGTCGAATTAACTGAGCCTGCATTTATGTCAACAGCGTCTGGATCGACAGTTTTAAAATGGAAAGAAGCTAAAGACGCCGAAAATTATCATGTGCAGGTGGCGACAGATCCTAATTTCAAATGGCTTGTGGCCAACGAATATTTGTACACGGGAACTTCGTTTGAAGTGAAAAGCCTTGAGGCCGGAAAACATTACTACTGGCGCGTGGCCGGCACCAACCAAACAAAATGGCTGGGCAGTACGCATGGTGATTTCACAAAATCAATGTTTGAAACAAAGTAAGGATACTCTATGTCGATGCAGTCCACTTTATTAGAAAAGCTGAACTGGCGCTACGCCGTTAAAAAATTTGATGCGACTAAAAAAATTAAAGAATCTGATTGGAAAATTTTAGAAGAAACATTGCGACTAGCTCCTTCTTCTTATGGTCTTCAGCCTTGGCAGTTTTGGGTGGTTCAAGATCCTAAAATTCGTGAACAATTAAAAGCCGCTTCTTGGAATCAAACTCAAGTCACTGATTGCTCGCATTTTGTCGTCTTAGTTTACAAACCAAAAATGGATGAAGCTCATATACAAAATTATTTAAATAAAGTGGCGTCTGTTCGTGGTGTCAGTCTTGATTCGATGGCTGGTTACAAACAAGCCATGGTTGGTGATTTAATCAAAGGTCCTCGCTCTGAAGTTATTTCCCACTGGGCCGAGCGCCAAACTTATATCGCGATGGGAATGATTATGGAATCAGCAGCCCTTTTGGATATCGATACTTGTCCGATGGAAGGCTTGGTCCCTGCCGAGTATAATCGAATCTTAAAACTTGATGGTGTTCACTGGAGCGCTGTCGCCGCCGTGGCTTGTGGCTATCGATCGTCGGAAGATTCGTTTCAGCATAACGCCAAGGTCCGCTTTGATCACAAAGATGTAATTAAATACGTTTAAAATTGAATTCATTTTTTATAATGTAGTACGGACTCAAAGTTCATCCCCAAATTGATTCACTTAAAATTCCGGCAAGGTCCAACGTTCCCATCCTGCTCGTTGCCGTCAACTTTCATTCTGTTGACATGTGGTCATATTTACGGTAAAAATGACCACATGGTAAAAAGACTACTTTTAGAAAAATTGCGCAAATCACCTAAAAGTATTTTATTAGTTGGACCCAGGCAGGTTGGAAAATCGACCTTACTGAAACTTTTAAAACCAGAGAAAATAATTAATCTTTCAAACGAAGCTGAATTCATTAAAATATCAAGTGACTTAGAGATGTTTGAATCCCTCGTCAAAGATAAAAAAACAGTTCTGGTCGATGAAGTTCAGCGAATTCCGGGCCTATTAAATACTATTCAAAGCCTGATAGATGATTCAAAAATTATTTTTTTCTTGTCCGGCTCAAGCGCACGTAAATTACGTAGAGGTCAGGCTAATCTTTTACCAGGCCGAATTTTTATGTACAGCATGGGCGGACTTAGCCTTAAAGAACTTAACTATGAAATTGATGTCTCCAAAGCCCTGTCTGTCGGTTTTTTACCAGAACCTTATTTAGAAAAAAATAAAAACGTCGCTGAAAAACTTTTAGAAAGTTATTCG
>JAYWDA010000512.1:0-1905 GCA_043780105.1 Pseudobdellovibrionaceae bacterium
AAGTGACAATTTTCAAGGGCCACAGTCGCTCCCAGGAAAATCGCAAGCTTATCCTAACGAATTAGGCAGCAAGAAGTTCGTTGTTATTAGCAACTAAATTGTGCACGTTTTTACGAGGTCCTCATGCGCCTCGGCTTGCTCCCACTGTTTCAGCACCCACGTCGAAGCCAGTCGCCCCCACACGGTTGAAAATTGAAAACTGTCCATACTGACTTATCTAAAAAAAAGGACAAGAAAAAAGAAAAAATTAAGTTCTCTTAACACGCTGATCCTGCCACTAAATTAGGCTCTAAACAGAACAGCAAGTCTTGACGAGTTCTTAACATATGCAGGTGCATTTCGGCCCTAAACCCTTATATATCCACACTTTATAGGCCTTAACCACAGACTTATCCACATTTTTTCGAGCCTTTCTCGACCTAAAGACAGGTATTTTGTATGTTAACAGAAAATGCAATGCTGCGCAGAATGTGAAAAGGAGGCTATAAAAATTGTCGCTATTCGGCGCCGTCCAGCGAGTAAATTGCGGATAAAAACAGGCAACCCCCCTGCTCGCTCATTTGTAGAATTAAGGCTTTTCGGCCGGTCTCGGAATCGACGAAATGGATGTGTTTTGCGGCGTGATCTGTGGCTTCAACTTCGGCGACCACTAGGTTTTTATGTTGGCTGGTGAATTTACTGATCGTCTCTAGCGGAGTAAAACAAATATCATCGCTGTTAAATGTTCCACACGACAGCGAATGATTTCTTAATGCTAGTTGTTTGATAAGGTCGCCGGAAAGATCGGGACTGGTTCCGACCCAGGATTGCAAATCGGCTTCTTTTAAACACGTGTTATCAGGAAAACTTAACGATTCGATGCGGGCTTTTGTTTCATCGGGGATCGAGCAATCTGTCGGACCCAATCTGTGCCATGGCGGAAGCTTTTCAATTTGATGAAGGACTTCTGTGGCTTTGGCGTTTTTGCCTTCGGCGACCAAGCAATCCACGATTTCAAAATAGTAATCGCTGTAAGAGAAAATATTTTCGCGGTAGCTGACTTTTTGATCGTTGCATTCGTCCCAATGACTTTGAAAATATAGAAGCTTTCCTTCGCAACTGGGGCGCGCTTCCATTTTATCAAAGGCTTCCGTACAAGCTTTGGCTTTGGCTGCAGCCATATCTGGCGTCAACGCGTCTGCGCCCGAGGGATAGTAATGTTGTTTATAGAAATAACCTGCGGCTAGAAAAGTCGTGATCGCTAAACACAATAAAACAAACTTACTTTTCATTTCACCCTTTTAAAGATTCTTCTATTATCTACTCTATTCTTTAGCCTACTCTTTAATTTCTATATCAGCTGGCAAATTCCGACTTAAAAGATCTTTCAGAGTTACAGTTTCTAATGTTTTGGCTGAATTCGTCACGGGAAAAAGCTGCAGGTTCAGCTGATAAACGCGCTCGCCTTTTTTTGCTGACCTTGCGATCGAATTATCTTTGTTCAGAGCTTTTCGCATTTGTCGCAGTTTAAAGCGGATCTCTTCGAACTCTTCTTTGTTTAAAGATAAAGTTAAAGTTCCAAACTCACGCTCCGTCGGTGAATCTTGATACAAGCTTTCTAAACCTAAATACATTAGTTGAGCTTGCAGCTTTCTGACTAAAGCCACGGGAATTTCTTCAGGCTGCTCCAAGCTTTGCGCTTTTTTCAGTTCGCCTGTGACAGCGTCGCGCAGGATTTCACCAGAGGCGACCAGGCTTTGAATGGCTTGTTCGATTTCATCTTCGGTGGCCTTCGCTCGAAGTAATGTTCGGATGGATCTTGTGTCGAACTTTACGCCCTCTTGATCGACCATGGCGTAAATGATCCACGCCACCCAGTTGGGGATTTTATCCCAGGTTTTTTTATCGATTTCACCGGATTTTAAT
>JAYWDA010000513.1:0-2639 GCA_043780105.1 Pseudobdellovibrionaceae bacterium
TAAAAAGACAATTCCAATAATCCAAAATGCAAAAATAAATCTTTTCAAAATAAAATCCTTAAAAAGTTTTAATAGTAGGAAAAGAATTGAACACTGCCAGTTTTATCAAAGCCGTAATCCATATACCCAGCTCGTACACCAAAGCTTTTTGAAAACGAGTACTGATGAGAAAATCCACGTTGGAAATAAAATCTTTCGACCCCTTGAAGATCAAGTCTTTGCCAGCCTTCCAACATAGAAATGGAATAAGGTGTCCACCGCAGACGAAGTCTGACTTCGGGGCCGGCGCCGACCCAGATTTGAGTGTTATTTTCATTGCGCAAACCGGCTGTTCCTTTAAGTCCCAAGGAAAGCAAAGTGTAAGGCGCTGACGCCAAAGACCAAGTACCACCGACACTACCGGTCACACCCGACCAGCGGCAAAAATCACAGTTTTCATTCCTGACCCGCTCGGTGGCCATGCGAAAGTTCCAAGATACATCATTTTGCAAATTTGAAAAGGGCGTGGTGGAACGCACCTCAAATAAAGTCCAATCCTCTAAAGCCAAGGAATGAGAAACCTCTTCATAACTGGCCTGAAAACTAAAAAACGTAATCTGTGCATACTCAGGATAACCTTGTATGGGATCTAACTGATCATGCAAAGCAAATTTATAATCTAGTAAGTACCGGCTAGCCTTTTCTTTGACCATTAAATAGCCAAGACCCAGCCGCCTTGATCCATGCGCTTCGTGCGGCTTTTCTAAAGGCGGTATTTCAATTTTAACGACATCTGAAATCAGATCAATTTGACTGCGTAGGTTCAGGACTTGCGCTTTAAATTTTAAAATTTCAGAGCCATCAACTTGAATTTCATAGGAATATTTAAAATCGATATAATCAACGATCGTATCAAGAATATGAACTTGGGAGTTTTGGGATTGCTGCCTTAATTCGTCAGGTATTTTTTTAAATTTAATTGTTTTAATCACTAAATCAATTTCATCAGCCGATAGGTCCCGCGCACGCGCTGAAAGTTCTGTTCGGATTGAAGCTCTGAAATGCACTGCCTTCACAAGTCCTGGAACCTGCCATACGACTTGCACCGTGTCCGATGGAATGATGAAAGTTTTTAGTCGCGATAATAAATCAATGTTTGAATCCGCCGCTTCCAAGATTGAAAACATATGGTAAGAGCAATTTTCAGAAAGGTACCAATAGTTGATCTGCGTCGGGCCGAGCTCCCAAACATGCTCGATTAAATGCTCCACTGTTTCAGGAGAAATATTTAATTCGTAATCCCAAAGATCTCTAGATTCAGCATTGCTGTACTCGCGAACTTTATAATAAAAGGGCGTCGTCGTGAAAGTTCCACTGAACATGCCAAAAAGCCCTTTGAAAGCATAAATAAGGCCATTATCAGTATCCCGGTTGGCGGCATAGTTAAGGCCATAATCTAAAAGCTCGTAACGTTTTCCATTTTCAGCGGGAGCCTTGTTGATTCTAAGAAATGTATGCCCGAATGCGGACGATGGATTATTTAAATAATAGCTTGAAAAAATCAGTGAAACACCAGGGCCTACCAAAGCTTTTTTAAATTTTTCAAATCGTGGACAAGCCTGTACAGGCCAGTCGACTTTTCTGGCCCCGACTTTTTTCTTAAGCCAACTTGCACGCGCTGGAAAACGACAAAGAGGGATCGTTTTCTCGTCTTTATCTTCGTTTTGTAGTTCCACCGAAAAAAAAGCGTCAATGGTGGCTTCAAGCTCAGCCCGGCGATCTTTTTTTCCTAAAGGACTAAAAAAGAAATCATCTCCATCAACTTGGCTTTCAAGACCACTAAAAGTGGTGGGCTCAAAATGAAGAAGTTTTCTCCAGGTCAGATCTTCGCTCCATTTTTCAGTTTCAGACCAGGATTTTATTTGAGTGGCCGACGCCTTTAGATCCGCGTGGGCCGAAGGAAATAACAAGATAAGAGCAAAAAAAATGGGGAACTTCATAAGTTCCCCATCTGACTTCAAAGATTATTAGGAATCAAGTTTTATGCGTGATTAAGCGCCGCAAGTTTGAGCATGATTCTTTTGAACCATGTTTTCAATGCCAGTTCGGATCGCTGATGGCTGCATGCTGGTCTTTACGAAAATAGAGTCGTAGTTAGACTTCATGGCTTGGCCAAAAGTCTGTTCTTGGCAACCCATCAACTGAGCTAATCCTGCTAAAGTTTCGCCTTGTCCACGAGCTGCATCTTTAGCTAGAGCAATGCGATTCACTTCGATAAACAATGGCACTTCACGGTTGATCGCAACAGTACCACCGTCAACGCAATTAGAGGTTCCAGAAGTGATACCAAATATATTGCTGTAAGAAGTTCCGTTCGTCGTAGCAGCTAAGATTTGGTTTCCATCTTTACCCATTACAACTGAACCTAAGCCACAACCTGCGTCGCCGTAACTACGGGCAAACGCATTCATAGCACCGAAAGAAATCATAAGAATTAAAAGTTTATTCATTGAAAAGCTCCTTTAAATTTTAGAGTTAGATTTGACAAGCTTTGATTGCAAGAGCTTCAAACTGACCATCAGTCGCTCCACCTTGAGGAAAATCTTGAGAGTATGTTTTCTTCATTGCTGAAGGAAAGCTTTCAGATTTACAATCAAGCA
>JAYWDA010000514.1:0-6061 GCA_043780105.1 Pseudobdellovibrionaceae bacterium
TTTTCGTACATCGCTGACTGGTTAAAAATGCCAATGATTGTTAGAATGATGCACAATCGAGGAAAAGATCCGGCCAATAAATCCCAATTTTTAATCGAACCCGCTACCGCTGCGCCATCTGATTCACAGGATGTGGTTTGGGTTGCAGAAGAAAATCTGACAAAATTCGAAATACGTTCTGATTCGGGTCAATCGTTTGGATTATTTCTAGATCAGCGGTTACAAAGAAGTTGGGTCTTAAATCAGACCAAAGATAAAACGGTTTTAAATTTATTTTCTTACACTTGCGGGTTCAGCGTTGCCGCTGCTTTAGGCGGAGCCAAGGATGTGACCTCTGTAGATACTAGCAAAAACGTTCTTAATTGGGGTCGAAGAAATTTTCAAGTGAACGGTTTAGACGATACCAAATATAAATTTTTATGCCGGGATAGCCTTAGTTTTCTTGATCAGTGCATCAATAAAAATATTAAATACGATTTAATCATATGCGATCCACCTTCGTTTTCAAGGGGTGAAAAAGGCGTTTTTAAAATTGAAACAAGTCTGGAATTATTAATCACAAATTGCCTGAAAAGTTTAGGCCAAAATGGCAACGTTCTGTTTTCAACAAACTTCGAAGGTTTTTTTATTGATGATATTCGTCGAACCATTTTAAAAGTTCAACAAGCACTTCGAATACCCCACCTTCAAATTAATTCTATTCAGCCGGCACTTGATTTCGAATTGCCAGGAACGAAATCTATTTTGAAATCTTTTTTGATCAAGATTCAAACTGAAGCCTTTGCTGAAAAAAGTGTTATAAGATCGTCCGTTGCACTTGAAATTGACGAAGATTAAATAGAGGAGCTTCTATGGCCTGTGTTCTATTTGAAAATGGAAAAAAAATAGGCGAAATATCAGACTGGATTTTGATTCAAAAGCCCGCTCAAATAAAAAATGTTCTGGGGAAGGAAGTGCTGCTGCCTAAGCCCAAAGACCAATGTACTTTTACCTCTCCAAAACCCATTCCAAGGCGCAGTGACTTAATCCTGATTTGCGATCGTAAAATTGAATACCTTTTAAAAACCACTTATGTGCGTGGGGGCACCTACGTCACCGCAGATATTATCCAGGAAAAGCGGATCTAAGGCTGGGTGCTTAAATCTGGGCTTCTCCTTGGCTTAGGGTCGTGAAACGATAAGGAGGCATAAGGGGTACCTTTTGAAAACCACTGCATTTGTTGTTTTGCTGAATTTTTTGGTATTTTTGGGAGCTCCATCGATCGCACAGTCCGCCGACGAAAATTTTGATCACCAAACGGCTGAAGAGGTTGAGCGTGCACGAAAAGAAATTCAACGAGAATTTGCAGATGCAAAAAACCCTGATTCGATCACCGTCAGAGAGAAGAAAAAAATCCTTAATCAGTATCAGCATCTGGACCCTAAAGGCGAAGTCCCAAAAGATTTACTTGAAAATACCATTCTTTATTTTGGCCTTAATAAGGATAAATTCACCAATCACACTTTTTTTACGGTCATTAATTATGCAGCACGGTCTGACGAGTACAGATTTTTTGTCATCAACCTAACCAGTGGAGAAGTTGAAAAATTTCACACAGCTCATGGTTTGGGTTCAGACGAAGACGGCGATGGCTTTGCCACAACATTTGGTAACGTGAATAACTCTGGAAAAAGTTCGCTGGGTTTTGCAAGAACAGCTGAAGTTTATTCTGGAAGATTCAATCGAGCAGTTAGAATCGATGGTTTATCTCCCACCAATTCAAATATAAGATTACGAGCCGTGGTTGTTCATGGATGGGACAATGTCCACGAGCGTCCCGAGATCCAAGGACGCAGCCGCGGCTGTCCTGCATTGGATTGGACTGTCAAAGATGGTGTCATTGACAAAATCCAAGGTGAAAGCCTGATCAACATGGGCTTTTCAATAAAAAATTAGATTTCAAGTTTGGGATTCCATTTTTCCCAGTCTTTTGGGGGGGCTCCAACCAAAGGAAATTTACTTTGAGGCTTTGCTACAGGTCCCGCATTATCCGGAGTGAAAAAATCAATTCCTCCGTGCAAGAGTGAATCCATTGAGCTGATTTTTAAAGACGAACCAAAAAGTCCGAGTTTTGCCTGTACGCCAACTTTTCGCCAAAAAACAGTATTGGTGCGAATCAGTTTTACATATTTATTTTCTATATTTATTTGAACATGCACAGTTTGAGAATCCTTCGCAAGGATCAGCTTGGTAACAGTTCCAACTTTCATTCCACGGAAGGTTACAAGGTCCCCTGAGCTCACGGACTCAGCATTGGTTGTTTCGAGGATAAACGAGGAAGTGTCGTCGTGGGTGTCGGTAGATCCTGTTGCGGATTGAGCTTTAAATTCAAACTTTTCATCAGCTTCACCGGGACCCGGCAGCGCTGCGATATAGGTTCCTTCAAACAGAGTATTTAAACCGCTGATTCCTGAAAAATCGACTTTGGGTACGACGAGTTCAAATTTAGATCCTTTCACAGCAAACTGCTCTGCATCTTTACGGAGTGAAACTTCCACAACGACATCTTTATTTTCTTCAGAAATATAAACATTTTTAACCAGGCCGATGGGAACCCCACGAAAGCGCACTTTGGTTTTCTCTGCTTGAATGCCGGAAGCATCATCAAACAGAATTCGAATGGTGGCGCCGCGATGTTTAAAATAATCAATAAAAAGAAAGCCTGAAATTAAAATCGCAAATATAGGAAAAAGCCAAACGTACCAACCAGTTCGCAAGGACTGCACTTTTTCATTCACCGAGTTTTTCATTTTCTTCTTCCCATAACAGTTGAGGATCAAAATAAGCCGAAGCCAGCATTGTAAAAATAACGACAATTGCAAAGAGTAAAGAACCAATACCAGGTTCGACAGCAGTCCATGGCCCCAGTTTCATAATCGCCACTAGGACGGCCAATAAAAAGATATCTAACATCGACCAGCGTCCAATCGATTCCACCATATGATAAAGCTTAGTATTAAATTTCGGGTTCTTTTGCCGTGCAAAACTTGTCAGATAAAATAATATGACAAGTTTTACAAAGGGAATCAGCATGCTGGCTAGAAAAACAATGATGGCAATAGCCAATGATCCAGATTCTGCTAAGGACACAATGCCGCCCCAGATCGTCGAGCTATTTCGACTGCCATAAAGTTCAATTGTCATAAATGGAAAAAGATTGGCAGGAATGTATAAAATTAAAGCGGTCATTGAAAAAACCAAGGTCAGCCTTGCCGATTTGGGTTTTAGTTTTTCATGTTTATGGCCGCACCTATTGCACACAAGAGTTTTTTGTAGGCCCTGGGGACTTGGAATAGGCTGGGAACACACATTGCATATCAAAAAATGCTGGGTCTGTTGAGCTTCATTCATAATTTTAAGTTAATGCCGCTTTCCTTGAACGCGGCGCTGACTGCTTTCAAGTTTATTGATTCGATCAGCTTCGCTTCTTTGGTTTTCGGAAACTTTTTGAGACTTAGCTTTGGCTTTCATCTTTGCAGAGGTGTTTTTTTTCAGATTCATTTTTCGATGCCCTGGGCTTTGAGCAGGATTTTTATCCTCGTTTTGAGACATTTTAGAGAGCCACGCCAACTTATTTTGTAGTTGCTTAACTAACTTAAAAAAAATTGACAGATTTGATTTGTTTTCAATATTTGACATATTCATTTCCAATCTTAGTATAAGGCATATCGTTGGATACCATGTGATGTCTATCCCAACAAGCTGACCACTAGAGATGACGAAATCGTCATAAGGAGAATTTAATTAATGGGTCAAAAACACGCGCAAATAATCAGTCTTTCTGAAGTTGAAATAACAGAGTTTGGGAAAGGCCGCTTCGGATTTAAATCAAAAAGACTTGCTGCCAATGCGGGAGCTCAAGCGATTGGCTGCAATTGGTTTGAGCTGGCACCCCAACAAACGGCTTTTCCCTACCACTATCACGCTGGAATCGAAGAAAATATTTTTATTTTAAACGGGCTTGGGACTTTAAGGATTGGTCCCGATTCGGTCGAGGTTCAGCAAGGAGATTATATTGCCTTCCCCGCGGGTCCTCAGTTTGCGCATTCCTTAAAAAATACCGGTGAAAAAGATTTGCAATACATAGTGATTTCTAATAAGAGCTCGGTGGATTACTTCGAAGGCGAAGCGTAACTTTTATAGGAGTTTTAATGAAAACCATTTTAGCAATTTTTATTACGTCCTTTTCCTTGTTCGCATCTGCAAGCTTAAAAAAAATGACTTGTTCTGTTTTTGAAAATAATAATTTAGTGAATAAAGTTGATATCGAGTTAAACGAAAAAGTAGGCCGCGCAGAATTTGGTGCGATCAACGAGTTAACCGTCATTCTTACCGATATTCCTGACACCACTCAAGTGTCCTTAAAAATGATCGGAGCGGAACTAGGACTTATTGTTGAAGCGATCGGATCGTTCGGTCCAGCAGGCGAAGGCATATCAAGTTCAGTTTTAAATCGCGGATTCACAACGTCGATCAACTGCACCCCCAACAAGTAATTTCGCCCCTGATAAAAGTGACTTTTTACCCTGGATATCACCCTTTGGCGACTGACCAATAGGTTTTATCGGGCCCTCCTTTTGCAGAACCAATTATTAAGGCTTAACAAAGGAGCGCTTATGCAAAATGACAATGTCTCCATCACAGGAATTAAGGGAATGCTTCATAACTTTAAAGCATCATTTGAAGGCCACCCAATATCGCTGCAAGAAATCCGGAATACGCTCAATGAAGTTGAAACAACTGAAATTGACTTTATTGATTTGTTGGAAAAACATCACGACTATTTAGAAGAATCCATTTCTGTTTTAACTGATAAAGAAGCCTCTTCGTCGGAAAAACAAGCCCATTTGAATCGGTTTATTCAGCTTTTAAAAATGCATGGCCGGGCCGAAGAAGAAACTTTGTATAAAAGTCTTAAATATGCCACAGAAAAAGAAGCTCGGTTAGAAGGGTTCGCAGGTCAAGATGAGCACGATGTTGCATTTCAGATGGCACAAGAATTAGAAGAGATGAACTTTGAAACAGCGTGGTCAGAAGAGATTGATGCAAAGGCGAAAGTGTTAGCGAGCTTGGTGCAAAATCATATTAAAGAAGAAGAAACCGAAATGTTTACAATTGCTGAAAACGCAATAGAGCCCATAAAAATGCGCGTCGTTTCGGAAACCTATCTAGAGAAATGTAAAGCCTATTTGGATGAGGGGCTTCTTTAGGTATGACAAAAAAGTCTTAATTTTTTGGTCTTTCTACTTTTTGTTTTTCTTGAATGAAGTAGCGCAGACCTAGAAAAGCGCCGTAATGGTCGGCATTTTCATGCTCTTGGTTTGTGACGGACTTTGAATATCGTAAATCTATGACTGCGGCAAAGCGGTCTTGGCTCCACACTTCAGCTTGCAAAGCGCCATCAAAGCCATATTCAGTTTTATCTCGGGCTGAAGTTGTTGGCTCATTCACCCCATGAAAATCACTGTGAGTCACTTCCACATCTCCTAACGAATAAGCGGAAAAAAAGGAAAGGGAAGTTGATAAATAAGATGTTAACCAGTAGCGGTAACCCATGGTGACATGAATAAGCTGGGTTTTCTCAGCCAAATAATTCCCATAACGTTCGCGAAAATAAATTTTATTTAAATAAAATATGGCGATTTCAAGGCTGCCATGATCGCTAATGTCGCCGATGGCCATTAAAGCTACCCCTGATAAATCAGGAGACGTCGCTCCAGAAGCGGATCCGGCAAAGCTGGTTTTGTAAAAAAAAGGACCGAAGATCGCCGAAACATTGCCTTCTTTCGCAGTATAGGCAAAGGTCTTTTCTGAAATGAAAAATAATAAAAAAAGGAAGAGTGCTTTTAAAACGCTAAACATTGTTTAACACTAAGAGCTGGTCTAAAAAATTCAATCAAAATCGATCAAGGAAAAATTTGGCTGACTTTTTTTCAAAAACAGACATTTCGCAGTTGAAAAAAATCTTGTTAGGGATTGCCGTTATTTTATCATTCCCAAAAGGGTTTGCTGCAGAGGCGCC
>JAYWDA010000515.1:0-2514 GCA_043780105.1 Pseudobdellovibrionaceae bacterium
AGGACTGGCTTTAACGGATTCCGTTTTTGTTGAGCTCTCTCGGATGGCGCTGGAGCGAAAATGTTATCTTCATCTAGGCGCTTCGCCGTTAAATTTTGAAGGCCACCTTTATAATGCGACCATTTTGATTTCTCCGGATGGCCAGATTCATTCGCCCTATCAAAAAATGCACCTGTTTGATATTCAACTTCAAGGACAGGCGCCCGTCTGTGAATCCGATGTTTTTCGACACGGTTCAAAGCCTGCTGTCATAAATATTCATGGCTGGAAATTGGGGCAAAGTATTTGTTATGACCTTCGCTTTGCGGAGTTGTATTCTCATTACGCTCAACAGGAATGTGATTTAATTTTGATTCCATCTTCATTTTTGCCAAAAACCGGCGAAGCCCATTGGGAAGTATTATTAAGAGCGCGCGCCATTGAAACGCAAGCTTATGTGGCGGCCAGTGCGCAAGGTGGAATTCATAAGGGTGAGCATGGCGGCCAGCGCAGTACTTATGGCCATTCTCTTCTAGTGGACCCATGGGGAATTATAATTGCAGAACTAAAATCGCAGCCTTCCATTGAAGTTCATGTGCTGACAAAGGATCGAATCAAGCAGGTTCGCACTCAAATTCCAATGAAGTCGCATCGCCGCCTTTAGCCTATTAGAGTTTCTGATTGAGAGTGACAATCGCCTCCAAATCCATTGAAATAAGCCCATCGAGGTTTCTGATGAAATTAATTTTTAGTTTTATTTTATCTTTCGGTTTTTTGGCGCAAGCGGAAGTTTCTGCGCAACCCATGAAAACAAAAAAAAATTCAGATTCTGTTTATCAAGAAGAAATTCAAGAGCGTGCCAAACGTCGCGTTTATCCTGGTGGCCAGGATGAATCTGATTTAAAAGTGCAAGCGCAGGTTCTGAGTCCAACTCGAAAAGTAGCACCTGTCGTAGAAGATACCTCTGAACCTGTTAGTGACGACTGAGGAGTTAAGCAAATGATTCGAAGTGATCTTCCAGAAGGTGTCACCCGAGAAGTGATGGATGTTGATGTACTTATTGTGGGTGGCGGAGCTGCCGGCTTATCCTGTGCTTTGCATTTGCAAAACCTGATTCAAAAACACAATGAGGATATTCAGCAGGGTAAAAAGCAAGGGGCTGTAATCGCAGATCCCATGATTGCTGTTTTAGAAAAGGGACCTGAAATAGGGGCCCACAGTTTTTCAGGGGCGGTTTTGAAAACAGCCTCTTTGCAAGAACTTATGCCTGATTATAAAGAACAAGGCTGCCCACTGGATGCAGAAGTCACCGAAGATGCTGTATACTACTTAGGAAAAAAATCTGCCATTAAATTTCCGATCACTCCTCCGCCATTTCAAAATCATGGAAATCAAATCATCTCTTTGTCCAAATTTAATCGCTGGCTGGGCCAAAAGTGTGAAGCCAAGGGCATTAATATTTTTGCAGGATTTGCAGCGGTCGAAGCTTTGTATGAAGGTGATAAAATTGTTGGCGTCAGAACGGGCGATAAAGGTCGCGATAAAATGGGCGCACCGAAAGCCAATTTTGAAGCTGGTTATATTTTAAAATCAAAGTGCGTTGTTTTTGCGGAAGGCACTCGCGGTTCTTTATTTAAGCAAGTCAGTAAAAAATTAGACCTTCGCAAAGGTAAAAATCCAGAAGTTTTCGAAGAGGGCGTCAAAGAAGTTATTCAAATGCCGGCGGGAACTGTGAAGTCTGGCAAAGTCATCCATACTTTAGGTTTTCCTTTGAAAAAAAGCATTGGTGGAACTTTTATTTATACGATTCCGGGTGATAAAATTATTTTAGGGCTGGTGGCCTACTTAGATACGAAAGATCCATTACTGGATCCCCACCGCGATTTGCAGAAATTAAAAACTCATCCCTTTATTGCAGACATGATTAAAGGTGGAAAAGTCATCGCCTATGGTGGGAAAACATTGCCGGCCGGCGGTTGGTATTCGATGCCAAAACTGTATGGCCATGGTTGGATGGTTTGTGGCGACACTGCCAGCATGGTTGATGTGCAAAAGCTAAAAGGTATTCATTTAGCGATGAAGTCGGGAATGCTGGCCGCGGAAGTCGCTTTGCAGGGTTTAGAAAAAAATGATTTCTCGGAAGCTGTGACCGCCGCCTACGCGGAAAAAATTAAAGCCAGCTATGTTAAAAAAGATTTGTACCGAGTGCGAAATTTTCACCATTCTTTAAGTAAAGGACTGATCGCGTCTTTGCCAGCCATTGCTTTACAGGAACTGACCGGTGGTTGGAGTTTTTCTGACGGGGCTGCGGATCCAGTGGATGCAAAAACAACTCAAAAAGTGGTCGAAGTCTGGGGCAGCGACGAAGCCGCTCGTGAAGAGATGAAACTTCCCAAGGCCGACAATCAAATTTTCTTTGATAAGCTTTCTAGCGTCTATTTGACCGGCACCATGCATGATGAAGACAGCCCGAATCATTTGCTGGTGGCTAATACAGATATTTGCCGAACCGTTTGTCAGCCACAGTATAAATCG
>JAYWDA010000516.1:0-4949 GCA_043780105.1 Pseudobdellovibrionaceae bacterium
CGCCAGCATTGAATTCGCACGAACTTGATCCATATTTCCACGAGTCATCTCACGCTTGATCGCTGTCATTAAACCATCGTTCACCAAAGTGATATAACTTTGATCCGGCGTCATTGTTAAACCAGTCACATCTAAACCAGGAAATTCTGGCTGCGACGTTTTGATGTTTGCACAAGCTCCCGTGCACGGAGCGTATTGCACCGGCGGTTGCGGGCGCTGCGCTTGTGGCGGAGCCTCTTTGCCTTCACCTTCACCATGATAGGCCGATTTAACTGGTGCAGATTTCTTTTCAGCGTGTGATTTTTTAGCTTTAGCGACAGTGTGTTTAGCTGGTACTTCAGAAGTTGCTTTTACTTTTGGCTCTGCTTTTGTTTCTACTTTTTTTACTTCTACTTTTTTCGCGTCCTTATTTTCAACTTTGGCAGGAGCGACTACTTTCGCTTTTGGTGCCGCTGGCTTTTCAGCAGGAACTGCTGGCGTCATCGTAGGAACAGCTGTTTCCGTCGCCGTCACAGGCTTTTGCCCTTCAGTCTTTTTTGGAGTTGCCTCAGTCTTAGTTTCTTTTTTAGCGTTATCAGCTTTTTCTTTATCTGTGAATTCTTTTGGAATTCTTTCGAAGTCAGAAGGATTTCCACCAGAGTTTGCGTCAGTGACCTTTTCTAAGATCGGTGCGCCCAGGTGTTCTTTTTCTTTATCCGTCGCCGAAGGATTTGTTAGTTTATCCTTATCAGCAACCTTTGCCGGTGCCGCAGGAGCTGGCGAAGCAGATGAATGGCTTTTCGAGTCCTGCCCACAAGCGGTCAGCAAAAAAGAACTTGTGAGAATGAGTGTGAATAACGATTTCATAAAATCTCCTTACGGTTTATCTAAGCGACTAAGAATACAGTTGAAATATAGTTGATTTGGCCGGCCTCCACAATTGTCAGAGAACTGTACAGTAGGACTTTCAGAGGTGTTTAAAAGATCAACACGCTCGGCAGTCAAATCCCGATTTTCAGAGACAATTCTTGTCACATTGTATGGAAAATTTCCTATTTCAAAGATCCGGCCTTCTTATATTTCCTGCAACAGACTAAGATGGCTTGAATTCGATTGAAGGAGCATAAAATGCCAGGCCGTACTCAGAAACTATTGAAAAACCATTTGATCACTCTGCTAGTCCTAGCACTGGTGCCCTTGTTGTTTATAGGATGTACAAATAACGACAAGTCCAGCGCTAAAAATCTAGGCGCTGATAGTTCAGTTAAGAATTCAGCAGCCCAGAAGGCCGCCGAGCAAGAGCAGCTGGAAAAAGAATTACTAAAAGAACAAGCCCAGCTTCCAACCACCATCGATAACAGGATGGATACAACTCAAGATCCCAATGCTGAAGTTTTTCGCTTTAGCAACGAAGCACAAAAATTTACTTTGACCAAATTAGGTTCGCTTTTAAACAGTGAATTTTCTTGTAAGGCCACTTTAAAATTATCCATTCGCGAAAAAGAAGAGCAAGGCGTGATCAAGCTTTCTTTTTCAAAAAATGAGCTTGGTCAAAATGAATTTAAAGCCACATGGTGGCCTTCTGATGCAGGAAAAAAGCCTTTTTATATTGCTAATAAAAAAGAGGTTTGCGGTGAAAAAGTGCAATTAGTGAATAATAAAAAAGCGATTGGATCTTTATCAAAAACAAACGATCAGTACGTTCTGCAATACACCGTTGATGTGCTTGATCCGGTCAGCTTAAAATTAAAATGGCACGACCAGGAAGCAAAACCAGGCGAAATGGTTTGCGAGACTTTGTCCCACCAAGCCATCGCAAAAGCAAAAATCGAAAGCTGTCAGCTCAGTTCACTGAAATGATTGCGAAAATAAAAGTCTGCCGGTACAGTCAGGGGCATGCGTAAGTATTCTTTTATTTTAGCGGGACTGATTTTAACTCTGGCGCTATTATCGTATTTTTATATCGATCAAAATTTAAGCCTCTATTTTAACAACGAAGACTTAATGCCTTTCCGAAAAACGGCCCGTGCCATCACTGATATTGGTTTAGGCGAATATTCATTTGCGGTCGCGATCTTAAGTTTTATTTATGCTTCATGGGCTGGCCGAAAATGGCTGAAGGCCTGGGGCTTAAATTATTTTCTGGCGTTAGTTTTTTCTGGCGTACTTGGACACATCATTAAAATATTTGTCGGAAGACAGCGTCCCCATGTGTCTGACGTGTTTGATTCCCAGATCTTTTCACCAATCAGTTTTGACTCTTACTTTCAGTCATTGCCTTCGGGACATGCACAAGTTGTCTTTTGTTCAGCCACCATGCTGACTTTTTTATGGCCGCGCAAGGCGCTGCTGATTTATATCGTAGCCGCAATTTTAACATTTTCCCGTGTCATGGTTCATGCTCATTTTCTTAGCGATATTATGATTGGCGGCTTGGTGGGCCACTTGGGCGCCCTTTGGTCTATTGCACTTATGCAAAAATATGGCTCGAACCAATATTCTTTATCTTCTCGTCCTTCCTAAATAATGCTAACTAGTAGGCATGTCTGATGCCTCTAGTTTTTTTAATTTAAGCCCTGATAAAGTTTTGAGCGGAGCTGAAGAGGCAGGCTTTCATCCGACCGGAGAATTTTCGCAATTAAATTCTTATGAAAATCGAGTTTTTGATATCGTTTGCGAAGATGGCGACAGGGTGATCGCTAAATTTTATCGCCCAAACCGTTGGTCCAAAGAAGCGATCTTAGATGAGCATGAATTTTTATTTGATCTAAAAAAAGAAGGCATCCCTGCGGTTGCGCCATTAGTTTTAAAAAATCAGCGAACCTTAATTGATTGTGATGGAATGTGGACGGCGTTTTTTCCGAAGATTCGCGGTCGTCTGCCGCAAGAACTTTTAGACAATGATTATGTTAAGGTCGGTCATTTAATGGCCCAAGTCCATAACATAGGCGCCCGAAAAAAAGCTCCGCACCGTGTTTCCATGGACGAAGATTTTCCTGGGGCATGGGATGCTTTAGATCTTTTGCAAGACTGGATCAGTCCTGAAACAATGGATCGCTATAATTCGGCAGCTGTAAAAATCTTAGAAACCTTTTCGGATGTGGTTGATCCATCCGAGTTTTTGCGTATTCATGGCGACTGTCACCGCGGAAATCTTTTACATGGAGGCGACGTCAACTTGCGCAGATCAGTCACTGCCAATAATGATGGCACGGCTCCTGAAGAAAAGTTTTTTCTGGTCGACTTTGATGATTTTGTGAATGGCCCGGCTGTGCAAGATTTTTGGATGTTATTTTCTGGCGACCGGGATCAAGAAAGCCGCGAGCGCGAGCTGATCCTAAAAGGCTATGAAGAACTGCGCGATTTCCCCCACCATCAATGGAATTGGATTCCTGTGCTGCAAGGCTTACGAATTATTTCTTATGCCTCTTGGATAGCCAAGCGCTGGGAAGATCCCTCTTTCCCCCGTATTTTCCCAGAGTTTAACACCTACGGGTATTGGGCCGAAGAGACCGAAGCCCTGGAAAAGATCGCCTGGAGTCTGGACCTTTCTTAATAAAGATTCGTATCGCCTTGCATAAGGCCGTGACCCGCCCCACTTAATTTGAAAAATTAAGAGTCTTGAACAATTCCGCAATGGAGAGCAGATGAATAAGATTAAAGTCGCTAACCCAGTCGTTGAACTTGATGGCGATGAAATGACTCGGATAATTTGGTCCTTTATTAAACAAAAATTAATTCTGCCTTACCTTGATATTGATATTAAGTATTTCGACTTAGGCATGGAATACCGCGATCAAACCAATGACCAAGTGACCATCGATGCGGCTGAAGCGATTAAAAAATATAATGTTGGCATTAAGTGCGCGACCATCACGCCCGATGAAGCACGTGTGAAAGAATTTAAATTAAAACAAATGTGGAAATCACCAAATGGCACCATCCGAAATATTTTAGATGGCACTGTTTTCCGTGAACCAATCATTATGAAAAATATCCCAAGACTAGTTCCGCATTGGACGCAGCCGATTTGTATCGGTCGTCATGCTTTCGGTGATCAATATCGCGCCACTGATTTTGTCACTAAAGGTAAAGGCAAATTGACTCTGACTTTCCAGCCAGAAGATGGTGGTGCCGCTGTCACGCATGAAGTTTTTAATTTCAAAGGCGATGGCGTTGCCATGGCGATGTACAACACCGAAGAATCGATCCGTGGTTTTGCCCAGTCATGTTTTAATATGGCCTTAGAAAAAAAATGGCCTTTGTATTTTTCATCTAAAAATACAATTTTAAAAAAATACGATGGTCGCTTTAAAGATATCTTTGAAGAGATCTATCAAAAAGATTTCAAAACTAAATTTGAAGCGGCGGGTATCACTTATGAACATCGATTGATCGATGATATGGTGGCTTCTGCGATTAAATGGAGTGGTGGTTTTGTTTGGGCTTGTAAGAACTATGACGGTGACGTTCAGTCTGATATCGTCGCACAAGGTTTTGGGTCTTTGGGACTGATGACTTCGGTTTTGATCACACCTGACGGGAAAACTATGGAGTCCGAAGCGGCGCATGGAACTGTCACAAGACATTACAGAATGCATCAGCAAGGAAAACCAACTTCAACAAACCCGATTGCTTCCATTTTTGCTTGGACACGGGGTCTTGAGCACCGAGCCAAATTAGATAACAATAAAGAACTTGCCCAGTTTGCACTGACTTTAGAAAAAGTTTGCGTTGAGACAGTGGAATCTGGAAAAATGACAAAAGATTTGGCGTCTTGTATTTTCGGCGAAAAAGTCACGCCGGATAAATATTTAAACACCGAGCCTTTTTTAGAAGCCATTAACGAGAATTTAAAAAAAGCTTTAATTAAATAATTTTAAACAAAACAAATGATTCGCAATCAGCGAATCAGAACCAAAGGATGGATTATGAGTAAGTTAGTATTGTCTTTGTTAGCTTTGTCTTTA
>JAYWDA010000517.1:0-4813 GCA_043780105.1 Pseudobdellovibrionaceae bacterium
GGCTGTTTAAATATTTGTGAAAAGGAATTTCAAGCTGTCGCATTAATTCCAAGGAAGAATCCAAGTCTGGCCAGTGTTAAAGTGATAAATCCCTTTAAAGATAAAGAAGCGCTTAAAAAAGAAATTTTGAATTTAAAAAATATTTAAAAATTCAAAATTTCTAGAGACTATTTGCCACGGAACAGAAAATGCACCCTCGTCAAGAAGGGAGTTTTCTATGAAATCAATTTTTACTGATATGTCCTCGACATGGCAAGAGACCACAAGCCCATTATTTTCTGCTGTGAACTCGAATATGTCCACGGACGTATTAGTGATCGGAGCTGGAATCGCCGGACTGTCAACGGCCTATCAGCTTTTAAAAAGCGGGAAAAGCGTTGTCATTATCGATCGAGAACTGCACTTAGGTTTGCATGAGTCAGGATTGACGTCGGCCCATCTTAGTAATGCCTTTGACGACCGCTATTCGGTTTTACGTAAACTTCATGGGCCAGAAACAACTCGCATAGTAGCAGAAAGTCATACTGAAGCGATTTCGATGATCGAACAAATTTGTCGGGACGAAAATATTGATTGTGATTTTAAACGGGTGAATGGTTATCTTTTTTTAGCGCCGAGCGATGGCATTGAATTTTTTAAAGATGAGATGCAGGCCGCACGAGAAGCCGGTTTAAAAGTTGAACTTTTATCAAATGCTCCATTGGAAATGTTTGATACAGGTCCTTGCATTCTTTTTCCTAACCAAGGGCAATTTCATCCGGTTAAATATCTGCAAGGCTTAGCCAATGCCATTCAGCGTTTAGGTGGTAAAATTTTTACTGAAAGTCCGGCTACAAATATTAAGTATGGCCCGCCCCACTGTGTAATGACCGATCAAAACTATGAAATCTTATGTGATGATCTGGTGGTGTGCACTGACAGCCCTGTAAATGATATCATAACAATGCACACAAAAATGGGGGCTTATCGAACTTATGTGATCGCTGTAGAAATCGCTCGAGGTGAAATGCATCCCATGTTGCTTTGGGATACGGGTGATCCCTATCACTATGTCCGAATGATTCAGAATCATAGCGCTGAGTTTGATTTGCTGATTGTTGGCGGCGAAGATCATCGCACGGGTCAAGAGCCTTTTCCGGAAACATGCTATGAAAATTTAAAGCACTGGGTGCGTGAAAAATTACATATTCAGCCGAAAGTTGTCGCGCAGTGGTCAGGCCAAATTCTTGAAACTCCAGATGGCATGGCCTTTATTGGAAAAAATCCTACTTCGGAAAAAAATGTTTATATAATTACTGGCGATTCTGGCATGGGACTGACTCACGCAACATTGGGATCTGCCATAATCCGAGATTTAATTTTAGACCAGCTAAATCCTTGGTCAAAAAATTATGACCCCGGTCGGATCAGTTTAAAAAACTTAAATGAGTATGTTCGTGAAAATTTTGATTCGATTTCTCCTTATTCAGACTGGTTAGTACCTGGAGACATAAAATCGACCGAAGAAATTGCACCAGGTGAGGGAGCTATTCTTCGTCAGGGTTTAAAAAAGTTAGCTTGTTACAAGGACACCTTTGGCAATATGCACGTTTTTTCCGCCACTTGTCCTCACTTGGGCGGCATCGTCCGCTGGAACACGTCTGAAAAAACGTGGGATTGTCCTTGTCACGGCTCTCGATTTCATCGCTATGGTGAGGTGATCAATGGGCCGGCTCCGCATGGGTTGCAGCCTATGGCTGAACACGGGGAAGACAGTCACCTGGCGCCTTCTCCTTAAAAAAGGCCAGACGAAAGCCTGTCGATTCCCTATGCGAGCCTGGTAAAATATCTAGGATTGTGGAGCTAAGGGGCCTTTGCCTTTGAGCCCAGCTGGCTCTTGTCTTGCTTTGTATTGGGGTAAGGACCCCTTCATGAAAAATTTGTCTCTGGCTTTAGCGGCGTTGCTGCTTTTTAATTCTTGTGCTTCTTTTCGGGAATTGCCGAAGGATTATTCGCGAGTTGTGCGTAAGCAGCCTTTGCCGGGGTCGGATCGGACTGTGATTTTCTTTCTTGTGGATGGGCTTCCGGTTCGGACTTTGAAGCAAGAGCTTGTGGCTGGGCGGATGCCGCAAATCAATTCTTTTTTTATTGGATCTAAGCACGAGATGTTTGTGGCTCGGACGGGGTTTCCTAGTTTGACCTTTACGGGGATTGGCTCGCTTTTGACTGAAAAACCGGTGGATCAGCATGGGCTTTTTGGCAATCGGGTCCTCAGTGTTAAGGAAAATGAGGCGATTAATTTAGAGCAGCCTAAAAATTATTCTGAATTAAGCCGTCGAATAAAAGATCAAAATATCTTTGCGCGATTGAAGGCCAAGGGGCAGAAAACAGTCAGTCTTAGTTATAGCTTTTATGCAGATGCTGATGTGCATTCGGAAATCTTAGATCCCCAGGCGGCACTGGCCATCTTGAATGAAGACTATGAGTTTTTAGATCGAAAAACTTTGGATTCTTTGCAGCTTCTGCTTAGTCAGAATAAATCTGATACATGGCCAGATTTTATTTTTGTTCATTTAGTAGGGGTTGATTTCTTGTCCCATCAACGCGGTCCTGATTCCCCCAATGTTACAAAGTATTTAAATAAATTGGATACGCAGCTAAAGCCGATTTTTGATTTGTTAAAATCGGCGGAGCTTAAAAAGCAGCGCCAGGTGATGTCGTTACTAAGTGCAGATCATGGTTTTGATCAAACAATTTCTAATCGCGTCGAGTTGCCCCAGGTTTTAGGGCCAGAAATGGGTTCTTTCAAAGTTCTTAATGAAGGTCGCTTTGCTGGTCTTTATTTTCCTAAGGAATGGGGGGCTGCTCAGCGCTCTAACTATCTTCAGAAAATATCACGGCAGCCGAGCATTGAAGTGGTAGCAGGGCGCCAAGATAATTCTGTCTGGATACAGTCCATCGGCAGAAAAACTGTGTTCAACTATTCCCCAAGTCACTGCCAAGAGGGTGAATATGCCATTTCAGTCGGGCCTACTTTGCCCGCGTGTCCTGAAAATCTGGAGGCCGCTTTAAATTATCTTTATCATCCCTATTTTATTGCAAACTTAAGTCATTATTTTCAAACAGAAGGTCATCCCGATGCTGTGATTGTTCCGCGACCTGGAGTTTCATTTCAAAAAGGAACTTTGGGGCAACATGGAGGTCCAACAGCGAACGAGATTTTTATTCCGCTCTTGATTCACAATGGCACACTCAATGATATCAAACGCAATCCGCCTCTGTGGCAGTTGCTTCAATTTTTATAAATGGACCTTTTCTAAAACCTTTCTAAAAATCTCAGAATAAAACGCTTTGTTTATTTGCGCGCGCCTAGCGCGGTGGTGGCTAACAATTTTCCGTCCTTCCTGATCGATCCAGATTTCAACTTCAACCTATTCGTTTTTGGTGTGGCCCGATTTTGCAATATCAATCCAGTGTAGAAATGAAACAACAAAGGAGACATCAAGTGATCGCAAATAGTCCGACCCAACAATTAAGCTGGTTGATTGAAATGGCAGAAACTCACAAGAAATCATCTCAATTTGGGACACTTCATAATGTCTTAGCTGATATTGAAAAAGAACTTCATCAAAGTGAAGGTGAGTTTGACGATGAAATGTTTTGCGAAGCGGCTTTGTATCTTGCTAAGAACTTCGAAGACTTAGGTTATGTTGGAAAAGCTATGGAATATTATGAGCAAGCTTCTTTATTTGCCCCTGAAGTCTCTGTTGTTGAAGAAAAAGCTCTGATTCGTGAAATTCGTTTGAAAGCATTTTTAAGACTGAATCAAGATTTAGAGCCTAGCTATGTTTATTTGAAAAGTTTTGATCAAGAAGACGACTTTCAATATCTATCAAGTATGGGCTTTGCAGAATTGTCTTTTGATCGCAAAAATGAAGCTTCTAAATACTTTGAAAAAGCATTGCGCTTAAAAAAAGCGACCGCTGAAGAAAAGCGCGGACTTTACTTTCAACTTCTTGAACAAGAAATTTTTCACGGCCATGATTTTTCTCGGATTGTGCAATTGTCTGAGTTGACTTCATTTCATGGTTTAACGGCTTACGAGCAAACTTTAATTTTTGTCCTGACTCAAGATACGCATGCACTTCATTTCCTAGGTTCTGCTTGGTTTGGAAAAATGAATCCGGCGGAAGGTGTAAAGGCTGCTTTTTTACTGAGCCAAGTGAAAGACTTTAAATTGTCTTGGGCTTACAAACCCATTTTCTTCCAAAATTTGTCTCAGTTTGATTTTTCGACCCAAGTGTTATGGAAAGCTTTTTTTGAAAAAAGCTGTGCGCCCTCAAATATTACGGCTTGCTAAAGGCCGTATTTTTTTTCACTTTCAACTTGTTCACTGAGGGTCGCTTCAATTTCTGCTAGAGGAATCACGCGACCCTTTCCAATTCCAGGACAATAAGCCACGACTTCAGAACTCCAAGCCTTTGCATTCATCATTTCAGGCCAAAAAGGCCATGTTCGACATTGAGTCGGTCTAGCTTCATAAACCGTGCACCGATTTTTATCTCTTAAAAACTGACAGTCAGGCCTCTCTTTAATTTCTTTTAAGTGCCAGACAGTCGCTGTGCGCTCACAAAAGTTGCGAGTAAATGTTGCCATAGAAACGCCCAAAGAATCCGCCAAACGCTGGCGATCTTCTGGTGTGAGGTAGACATAGCCAAACTCACCCCGAGAGGTACAACATTTCCCTGATCCTTGACATTGAAATTGGATGCCATCTTTCCAAAACTTCTCATTTTTTTCAGGCATCATTGGGCCTCCAAATAAGGCGAAAATT
>JAYWDA010000518.1:0-1608 GCA_043780105.1 Pseudobdellovibrionaceae bacterium
CATTTCCATAGTCGTGCGAGTGATCGCTCGCACATGCGTCGGATCTGCCAAAAAATCATCGTGCCGTGGATGGGGAACAACCACATTCCAAACACCATCGGGTGCTAAAATACGATAAACCTCTTTAACGATCGCCAGAAAGACTTCTGGATTTTGACCCAAGTGTTCTAAAACATGGGTCATGCAAATTTCAGAGGCCGAATTATCTGCCCACGGCCACGGAGTCTTTTCTAAATCAACAACCTTATCAGGGTTGCAACCGGGAAATTTATCGACGTTAATATGGGTTTGAAGTTGATTGAAGCCACAGCCTAAGTTCAGTTTTAACATCTGGCGCTCCTCAGCTAACAAACTTCGGATACCAGATATCTGATATCGTGATATCGGATATCTGATTTTGGTGGGAAATGGCGGGGTGGACGGGACTCGAACCCGCGGCCTTCCGCGTGACAGGCGGACGTTATAACCAACTTAACTACCACCCCGCAAGCACAGCACCTGATTCAAGTGCCGTATGTCATCGGAATCAAGATTTATAAAAGCTTTCTGCTTTAATTTCAATGGATATTTCGCGCCCCATTAGAGCGACAACACGCCATGACTTACGGTCCCTGTCTGTGGCAACATGAAGCCTTAATTACGCAGGAGGATTCAATGCTTAAGGCTTTTTTCGTAGGTTTGCTTGTTTTTTCATCAGTCGCGGTCGCTGACTCTAAAATCTACACGGTCGAGGGCATGCACTGCGAGGACTGTGCTAAAAAAATTGAAGCTGAGCTCTGCCCTGCTGTCGGTGCCCAGACGTGTAAAGTTGAAATGGGCAAAGTCACGTTGGTTTCAAAAAAGCCTTTAGACGACGCGAAAGTGACGAAGTTAATTAAGAAGTCCGGACATTACAAAGTCACTGATTCTAAGATCGCCAGCGAAGTCCCAGCGCCCACTCCAGAAGCTCAAACCAACAAATAAAGGTCCCGAAATGAAAAAACTTTTCTGGCTGGACATGGAAATGAGCGGACTTGATATTAACAAAGAGGTTATTATCGAGGTTGCAGCGATTGTCACTGACCTCAACTTCAAAGAGCTAGACTCGTTTGAAGCCATCGTAAAACAGCCCCAACATTATTTAGATAATATGGATGCATGGAACACCGAACATCATGGAAAATCCGGTCTGACAGCAAAAGTTCCCTTCGGTATGGAACCCACAGCCGTCGAGCATCACCTGATCACGCTGGCAAAAAATCATTTCCCCGATCCCCGCGACAAGCCAGTCTTAGCCGGCAACTCAGTTTCGCAAGATCGCCTTTTTATTGATAAGTATTTTAAAAACTTTTCCGAACTTTTGCATTACCGAATTATGGATGTCACTTCGTGGAAGATTTTGATGTTCAATAAGTTTAAGTGCGAGTATCGAAAGCACAATCAGCATCGTGCGCTCGATGATATCCGAGAGAGCATTCAGGAGATGCAGTTCTACAGTCAGTACATTCAAGTTCCAGAAAAAAATTAGCGCCCACTAAAAAAAGCCAACCTCAACTCGCGCGTCGAAGCAGATCAGTGTCTCTACAAACTCTTTCTCTCCTTGCGACCCAGCGAATTCCAAAGGAATTC
>JAYWDA010000519.1:0-1798 GCA_043780105.1 Pseudobdellovibrionaceae bacterium
GAATACATTCTAGCGCCTGTTAAAATGAAATCTATCGAAGGTGAAAAGGTTTGGAACCCATTGACCGGGACCTTAGACCCAATTCCAGCAGGAACTATCTTTGAATTAGATCCCACGACTTTGCCAATGAAAAATGCCAAGGGTCGCGTGAAACAAGTTTTAAAAGAACAAAAAGATAAAGTTACTAAAAATGCTTAAGACGATTCGGCTTGGTGGAGTTTTGCTGGCCCTTCTTTTGTCGGCCTGTTCGACATTACAGAAAACTCCTACATCGGCTTTAAATTTAGAGTCTGGGAAAGCCTTAGAGGCTTACCAAAGAGTTCTAAAAAATTTCGTCAACAAAGACGGCGAAGTTGATTTTGAGGGTTTACAAAAAGAGCCTAAAGACCTTTCTGATTTTGTTTTTTATGTAGCCAAGAAAAAGTTTGCTGATCTGGGAAGTCCAGAAGAAGCGCTGGCCCATCATTTGAACGCTTACAATGCGCTTTCGATGTACACGGTTTTACAACGAGGAATTCCTAAATCTAATTCAGGTTTAAGTAAGCTGTTCTTTTTTCTGCTGACGAAAATGGAAATTGGTGGAGAAATAATGTCCCTTGAAGCTTATGAAAAGAATTATATCAGGGCGATGGGTGAAGATCGGGTTCATTGGGTCTTGAATTGTATGTCTGTCTCTTGTCCAAGGCTTCCACAAGAGCCTTTTATTGCTGAATACTTAGAGGTTCGGTTGCAAGCGGCAGCTTCGGAATTTTTTAATTCTGAAAAAAATGTCAAAGTGGACGATAAAAAGAAGGAAGTTTCTGTAACCGAAATCCTTCATTTTTTTCCAGAGGATTTTGTTCCCAAAAAAGCACCGTCTGTTACGACTTATGTAAATTTGTATCGAAATACACCAGTGCCATCAGATTATGAAGTCAGGTATATCCCATATGATTGGACAATCAATAATTCCCGTCGTCATTGATAGTGATAATGCGTTGGGACCGATGGGATCGGGGTCGAGGAGCGGCGACGTCGACGATGCTTTCGCGCTTAGCTTTATTTTAAAAAGCAAATTCCCAATTCAAGAAATTTGGAGCGTTGGTGGAAATACTTCAGCCGAGCAAGCGCACCTTAACAATTTATCTCTAATCAAGCTGGTCGAGAAAAATATTAGCTGTAAGCAGGGCCTAAATGTCGGCGCCAGTTCTGTTGGTCTAACATGTCCTGAAGACAATAGTTCGTTTTTAGCCTTGGGCCCACTGACGAACTTGTCATTTTTTCTAAAAAATAATTATCAGCCAAAAAATATATGGATGACCCTTGGACGAATCTCTACCAACGGATTTTTTCCTCCTTACTGGCCAATGGAATTCAATGCGACAAAAGATTTGCCAGCCTTTGCCCACGCTTTATCCTGTCACAGTGCCATTACAATTGCGCCCCTCGATGTGGCTTTCCGATTGAAAATAAATTCAGAGCACTTCAAAAAGCTTCAAGAATCGAAAGTAGGTCGATACCTCAGTGAAAACAGTCAGCGCTGGCGCTGGCGCAGTTTAATTGTAAAAGGCCGTAGAAGTTTTCCAGTTTGGGATTTATTAAGTACTATGGCTTGTGTGCACCCAGAGTTCTGTGAAATTCAGAAGGGAAAAGGTTATCTGTTTAAAAGTGGTCTTTTTTTATGTGATGTTGCAGATCAATCCGCCACCAGGCACGATCGCAGAAAAGCGATCTTTAATCGAGATATAAATATTGTGACTAACTTTGATGAAAAAAAGCTATGGTCAATTTTCTTTAAAACTATTCAAGATTAATTATT
>JAYWDA010000520.1:0-1761 GCA_043780105.1 Pseudobdellovibrionaceae bacterium
ACGATGGCCGAATCAGTAATACGGACACCATGGTGAAGTTCATATTTTTCTTTAAGCCCGCGAAGAATGGTGATGGCATCGTCAACATTTGGTTCATCCACCAACACCGTTTGAAAACGACGTTCTAAAGCCGCGTCTTTTTCGATATTTTTTCTATATTCATCTAAAGTGGTTGCACCAATACAGCGAAGTTCGCCGCGGGCCAGGGCTGGTTTTAGCAGCTGACCGGCATCCATCGAACCTTCGGCTTTTCCGGCGCCCACCAGCGTGTGCATTTCGTCGATAAATAAAATAATTTTACCATTGCTGCCAGTCACTTCTTTGATAACAGCTTTTAAACGATCTTCGAACTCACCCCGATACTTAGCACCGGCAATCAGGGAGCCAAGATCTAAAGACATTAATTTTTTACCATTCAGACTTTCAGGGACGTCTTTTTTAACGATTCTTAATGCTAAACCTTCAGCGATGGCGGTTTTTCCAACTCCGGGCTCGCCGATAAGAACAGGATTATTTTTTGTCCTTCGCGACAGAACTTGAATCACGCGGCGAATTTCTTCGTCCCGGCCAACGACAGGGTCAAGTTTTCCTTCGGCCGCAAGCTCCGTCAGATCCCGCCCGTATTTTTTAAGCACTTCAAATTTATTTTCAGGATCATCATCAGTCACTTTTTGATTTCCCCGCATTTCTTTTAACTGCAGAAGAACATTTTCAAATCGCAGGCTGTATTTTTTGAATAAAGCTTCAAGGTCTGAGTCCTTCATTTTCAACAAGGCGAGGAAAAAATGTTCGGTCGAAATAAATGAATCACCGAAGTCGCTCATTTCTTTTTCAGCGCCCACAAAGACTTTGGTCAAGCGGCTGGAAGGCAGCATCTTTTGACTTGGCCCTGAGACTTTTGGAAGTTTTTGGATTCGACTGTGAATATCTTCAGAAAATCGTCCTGACACTTGCAGGCGCTCTAATATACGAGGAACGATTCCCTCAATCTGCCCGACCAGACCAGCTAGGAGATGTTCAGGCTCAACGGCGGGATTGGATTCTTTTTCAGCCAGCTGAGCCGCAGCCTGCATCGCTTCTTGGCTTTTTCGTGTCATTTTATCGATGTCGTTCATTCGGCTTCCTCACGTCATATAAACATGTTATCCAACGCCACAATGTCAACTTTGCCAACGATAAAATATTCTAGAATGAGGACGCCCAAGCGGCTGACTCCTTCGATTAAGAAAGATGCGGTCCATCCTAAGGACTACAATCGTTTTAAATTGCCTTGGGCTTGCGAAGATTGCGTCTATTTTGATCATCAGAACGAGCGCTGCACTTTAGGGTATAATTCCCAGCATCATCGGCAAGCTGAGCAAGCACGAAGCTACGCCTTAAGTGGAAGAATGGCGCTTTGTCGTTTTCTAGAGATCGAATAGTCCCACTCAATTTAATTTTTTGACAGCGCTCCCACTGACCTAAAGACAGGTTTTCCAAGTGAAAAATCACTTTAGCCCAGTGTTTTTTGCTCGGACTAGCCGCGACCTTTGGACAATTTTCTTAAAAAACTCGCAATCTGCACTGACGTCCTGTCAAGACTTCGACTGAGACGTCGATCAGAGGGGTGTCAAGATTACCAGTCGCACTAGCACTGCCACTATTCACTGGGTTTCAGGAAGGGCCGGGGATTCCAAGGTCAGAATCTCCACCACTTAAGAAAGGGGGGCCTTCAAGGACGATAAAGTAGCGAACAAGAAATTGTTCATAAAATATTTCTAG
>JAYWDA010000521.1:0-3696 GCA_043780105.1 Pseudobdellovibrionaceae bacterium
GTAATCTGGGCGTCAACCATTCAATGATTTTTTTATCTTCTAACTGATAAATTACATCGGACAAAAAGCCATAACTTAACATGGGAAGGGCTTTCGAACTTGAGATACCACGACTGTTTAAATAAAATAATTGCTCGGGATCTAATTGACCGACCGTGGACCCGTGACGAGCTTGCACATCGTCAGCATAAATTTCAAGCTGTGGCTTACTATCAACTTCTGCCTCGTTACTTAAAAGTAAGTTTTTATTCGATTGCTCAGAAAATGCTTTCTGTGAGTCTTTTCGAATTAACACTTTTCCATTAAAAACAGCTCGGGAATGGTCTTTTAATAAGCCTTTATAGATTTGATACGAGGTACAAGCGCCAACTTCGTGATCAATCAATCCACTGTGGTCTGAGTGCTGGTGATCTGACACAACATAGAGGCCCAACGATTTTACAAAAGCTTCCTGCCCTTTTAAACTTATTTTTTGTGAATGCCGGGCCACCAGCGATCCAGCAGAATAAGATAAGGTTTCGACATGGGCATTTTGATGAATTTCAAATTGAGTACGCGCCAAATGGTGAGCGGCTAAGTCTTGCTCTTGACAATGAACATAGGTCAGGTGACTTGAGTTTTTTGCAACGACACTAACAAAAGCATTTGTCACCGAGCTACCTTGGCCCGCGTAGTGTTCAACGACTGTTATTCGACTTTTCTCACCAACAATAAGTTGCAGATGGGGGTTAGAAATTCCAGGCGTGGCAGAATAAAATAGGATTTGCACAGGCTTATCCACAATTTTTCCGGCAGGAACTTCTAAACTGATTGGATGTTCGGTTAAAGCCCAGTTTAAAGCCATCAAGCTATCGTCATATTTATCAGCCTTTAAATCCAAGGGCCCGATTCTAAGATCAGGAATTTGGCTGGAAAGGTCCCCTTGAAAAACGCCATTTAAAAAAATCAGATGATAAAAATTGGGCTCTAAGATTTTTTTTATAGCCGGTAGATACGTTTGCCGATTTGTTGCTTGAGCCGAAACTTCAAGCTTTGTTAAAAACTGCAAACTTGTGTATTTAAAGTTCTCATCTTTTCGGGTGGGAACACCCTGATTTTTAAAATAATCAAAAGCCTGATGACGAATCTGGGCTTCGCCTCTATTAAATTTAGCTTTAAGACCGTCAAAACGGCTTTCAAAAAATAGACTCATGTCAGCCAGTCGTAGCCTTGCTTTTCAAGCTTTAGGGCTAAGCTACTATCGCCTGTTTGAATGATTTTTCCATTCACCAAAACGTGAACAAAATCAGGCTTAATGTATTCGAGCAATCTTTGATAGTGGGTGATTAAAATAACGGCGTTATTGGGCGTTCGCAATTGATTAACGCCTTCTGAGACAATTCTTAAGGCGTCGATATCAAGACCTGAATCCGTTTCATCTAAAATCGAAAGTCTGGGAGAAAGCACCGCCATCTGCAAAATCTCGTTGCGTTTTTTCTCACCGCCAGAAAACCCGACGTTCACCGGTCGATCTAAAAATTCGGGATTCATTTTAACAAGTTTCATTTTTTCCAGAGCTAATTTTCGAAATTGGACTTCGTTTAAAATCTCTGATCCCTGATGTTCTAAAATGGAGTTGAAAGCCATTTGCAGAAAAGTTTGATTGGTCACTCCAGGAACTTCGACAGGATACTGATAGGCCAGAAAAACGCCTTCTTTAGCGCGCTGATCGGGTTTTAATTCCTGCAGGTTCTGCATTGTTAAATTAATTTCGTATTTAATCGTACCTTCAGTCACTTCATAAGCCGGATGACCTGCTAAAATTTTTGAAAGCGTGCTTTTACCGGACCCATTAGGTCCCATAATCGCATGCACTTCCCCGGCTTTGACCGTCAGGTCTAAGCCTTTAAGCACTTCTTTTCCGTCGACACTAGCGTGTAAATTTTTGATCTCTAACATAACCTACCCAACACTGTTTTCTAGTTTCATTTCAATTAACTTTACAGCTTCCACTGCAAACTCTAAAGGCAGTTCTTTGAACACTTCTTTGCAAAAGCCATTCACTAGCAAACTGATTGTTTGCTCCATATCAAGGCCGCGCGACTGAAGATAAAAAATTTGATCTTCACTGATTCGCGACGTGCTGGCTTCATGCTCCATGGTGGCTGTCTTATTTTTAATTTCTAAATACGGTACGGTATGGGCTGAACATTTATCTCCCACAAGCATGGAATCACACTGCGAATAATTCCTAGCACCGTCAGCGGAAGGCATAATTTTAACAAGTCCACGGTAAGTGTTGCTTGAAAAATCCGTCGAGATTCCTTTTGAAATGATCGTACTTTTTGTATTCTTCCCAATATGAATCATTTTTGTGCCCGTATCGGCTTGCATATAATCGTGTGTCAATGCCACTGAGTAAAACGCAGCTTCTGAATCGTCGCCTTGCAAAATAACAGAAGGATATTTCCACGTGATCGCAGATCCGGATTCCACTTGTGTCCACGAAATTTTTGACTTCCGACCCACACATTTTCCGCGCTTCGTGACAAAATTATAAATGCCACCTTTGCCATTTTTATCACCCGTGTACCAGTTTTGAACGGTCGAGTATTTAATTTCAGCATTTTCGAGCGCAATCAATTCAACAACGGCTGCATGAAGTTGGTTTTCGTCTCGTTGAGGTGCCGTGCAGCCTTCCAGGTAATTCACGAAACTGCCTTCGTCTGCAATCAACAAAGTTCTTTCGAACTGGCCCGTGTCTTTTGCGTTGATTCTAAAATAGGTGGACAGATCAATGGGACAACGAACCCCTTTAGGAATATAACAAAAAGATCCATCTGTAAAAACAGCTGCATTTAATGCCGAATAAAAATTATCGCTGATTGGAACCACAGTTCCCAAATATTTTTTAACTAAATCAGGATATTTATGGACAGCTTCCGAGATCGAGCAAAAAATAACACCCGCTTCTTCTAAAACATCTTGATGAGTTGTGCCGACAGAAACAGAGTCAAAAACGACATCCATAGCTACACCCGAAATGCGCTTTTGCTCTGTCAGGGGAATTCCCAAACGTTCAAACGTTTTAACCAGCTCGGGATCCAATTCGTCCATCGACTTCGGACCTTCCGTCTGTTTTTTTGGAGCGGAGTAATAACGAATACTTTGAAAATCAATCGGCGAATAATGAACCTTGGCCCATACAGGCTCAGTCAATGTCAGCCAATGCTTGTAGGCTTTTAAGCGGTAATCAAGCATCCACTCGGGCTCATTTTTTTTAGCTGAAATCATTCGGATGATCTCTTCGTTGAGTCCCAAGGGAACAACGTCAGTTTCAATATCTGTCACGAATCCATATTTGTAAGCGTTATCCATGACTCACCAAAAGATCTTTCAAATTTAATTTTTGATAAAATTCACTGAGCTTTGTATTGATCGTCGCGACCGGAGAAATAATATTGCAACTACTTTGGATTTCGCAAGGGCTTTGTTTGTGCAAACATCGGGCGACTGCCGTGCGACCTTCGATCAATTCAATCAGATCTTGCATATTTAATTTCGAAAGGTCTTTTGTAATTTGATAGCCGCCCATCGAGCCCTGTTCAGAGCGAAGCCAACTGTTTTGCGCCATAAGCTGCATGACTCGCGCGGTAGCATCAAAAGGCGTGTGGAAATTTTCAGTCACTTCTTTGGCGGTCGTTAGCTCGCCGGGAG
>JAYWDA010000522.1:0-6402 GCA_043780105.1 Pseudobdellovibrionaceae bacterium
CATGCTGTGGACCAAACGCTGAAACAATTTTAAATTTATTTTTAATCAAAGCATCCAAAGAATGCGTTAAATCAGAAGTCACTGAGGCAGGATGAGCGACAAGGGATAATTTTTTTCCCTTAAGATCTTTTTTAAATTTTGCGCTGCTGATCAAGCGGTCAATACCAAGCTTCACTTAAAACTCCTTTTGAATTTCTAAAATAAAATGATCCGGGTGGTGAAAATCCGGTTGCTTTTGCGTGTGTGTAAAACTCCAGTAATTTTTTTTATCATCAACCGTTTCAATGACGGCAGAAAGGTGGGCTTTAAACTTCGTCTTTGGTGGTAAGGAGATTTTGGAAAAGTCTACTTGTGTTTTCAGATGCCATTCGGTTGAAAAAGTTTTGGTGACCAACTGCGAAATTTCGCCACGCTCTTCCTGCAATAGATTCTTTCGATAACCCTCTAATAAATAAAGGTTCCACTCGCCAGTGGGGGAAAAATTTGCTTCCCAATAAGCTTCGCTAGAAAAGGGTTTTAAAAACCATTCAAAGCAAGTGGTTTTCCACAATCCATCGGCTCTTGAAGTCGCTTTTTCACTGGTCGATAAGCCTCGAATATTTTGCAAAGGGCCCTTCACGACAAATTCTGCAACTAAAAGATTTCCGAGCCATTGCAGGGTTCCTGAAATCGCAAAAAGATTGTCTTGAGTCTGAAAAGGCTGCAGCATCATTTTTAGAGTTTAAGACTTGTTCACATCCTTACGCAATATGATATTATCGCCTTTTACGAGGGAACTTTGGGATGAGTAAACAGCGCTGGTTAGCCGTCTTGGTCGTCATTATTGGGATGGGCCTCTATTGGAAAAGCTCCCAACAAAGGCACCAGACTGACACCTTAAATGTTGAAAAGTTAGAAGGCGGGCCGCAAGTCGTCGATTCGAATTCAGCAAAAAGTGATACTTTGTCTGATGGAGAACCCGTTCCTGCAGATCATTCGCCCTCTCAAATTCCACGAGATAACTTTATTCAAGCTTTAACCGGTGCGCAAACTTGTTTCCAGTTTCAAAATAGTTTGCAAGCAACCGAAGGAGATCCCAATTTAGAAAATTGGAAAAGTGCCTTGCATTCTGAACTAGGTGAAGTGGCCTTGGAAGCTGAAGACTGGACCAGCACCCAAATAGTTTTGCCAAATGGGGAAAAAAGGCGAATCCGCATTGAATCTGAAGTCGGTGAAGACAATCGAATCACTAGAAAACTAAAGTATGCAGGCGTTGATAAAGACGACTTACCCGTGCCAATTAATTTACCTACTGAACAAACCGTGGACCCTAACGAAACTTTTATTGCTTCGCTTGAAAAAGAGGGACAAGTCACTTTAGTTGAAAAGGCCGAGCGACTTTACTACTCTGACGGAAGTGAAGTGATGTCTGTGGTTAGAAATAATCTTGTTTCTGAGATTGAAATTAATAAAGCCAGTCGATCTTTTCATTGTTGGAATTTGGATAAAAGTAATCATCAGTGTGATTGTCTCTAAAGCATTTCTTCCTTATCACAAATCCGTCGCATAAAAAATAAAGTCCTTTCTTATAGTCGGACGAATCGCAATCCCAAACATAGGAGGTTGATATGCGAATTCTAAGTCTGATTTTAGCATTGTCTTTTTCATTAACGACCCACGCAGAGTCTAGGGGTAAAGCTCAGTCGAAGTCAGTGGAGGCGTCAAGGTCTCTTCATCAATTTATGGCCAAAGATGACGAAGCCATTCCGATTTCGCTTTTAAAACATGCCGAATGCGTCACGGTAATTACAAAAATGATTCGTGCAGGCTTTATTGTTGGTGGAAGGACTGGCTGGGGTGTGACTTCTTGCCGGACTTCCCACGGTTGGTCGCCGGCGGCTTTTCATCGGATGAGTGGATTAAGCTGGGGCTTCCTGGCGGGCTTAGAAAAAATTGATGTGATCTTAGTCTTTACAAAACCCGAAGCTATCAATGCCTTAAGCAGTTCAAAATTAAGTTTGGGGGCAGATATCAGCGCTACGGTTGGACCTATTGGCCGAGGACTAGAAGCTGGAACTGACTTTAAGTTGGACAGTCCGGTCTATAGCTATTCCCGAGGAAAAGGACTTTACGCTGGAGCCAGTGTGAATGGATCAGTTCTGTCAGTCTTAGATGGCTATAATCATTCTGTTTATGGGGCGCGGGTTTCTTCGCGGGATATTTTATCTGATAATAATTTAAATCGCGTTAACACGACTCAACCCTTTGTTGATGCTTTAAATGAGTTTGCGCCTTGATTTTAAAGATTATTAAGCATTAGTTTCATCGCCCATTCTAGGGTGGGGCCCATGTCCTCACCCGAGAATCCAAAATCCGATTTTAAATCGTACCAGATTTTTGCATTCACCATTGTTGCTATAAAAGCCAGGCGTTTTTGCAGTTCTGGATTTAGAGTTAATTTTTTTTGTCGAACTATTCTTTCGATCATAACACTTGTTAATTTCTTTCGAAAGATTTGGCGAGTCTCATTGCCGAAGCCTGAAAATAAATAAGCTAAAACTAAAGATTCATTGCGATCAAATAGTAAAAACGAGTTCTTGGCAAAGCCGACAAAATCCAAGGTGTCCAGCTGATGCATGCTGGCCTGCATATACGTCATTAAATATTGATCGACAGCTTTATGGAGGGTTTCTTTGTCTTTAAAAAAACGAAAAATAGTCCGTTCCGAAATACCAAGTTTGACGGCGATTTCTTCAAATTGAACCTCGCCGCCTTTTCTTTTAACAAGAAGGCTGACCAGGGTTTCTATGATTTTTTGTTGGGTGAGCAAAGATTTTTCAGAACGAGTGGTGTTGTCGTACGCTCTTTTAGAGGGACGTTTTTTAAGCGCTTTTTTAATCCCTGTTGTGGATTTCCTTTTGTTAGATGGCATCAATTCTATTTTCCTTTTATTTTAAAACTTTTCAACTGGTTTAATGTCAGGGTCTGGATGCTTTTGACTGAGCCGCTTCGTCATTCTATAATTGCAGCTTATGACATTTAAAAACTTAATTCGAGATATCCCTGATTTTCCAATTCCTGGCGTTCTTTTCCGAGATATTTCGCCTCTGCTTGAGTCTCCTCAAGATTTTCATGCGGCCCTGGAAAAAATGGTGGCCCATGTTGATCTGACCCAAATTCAGGCCATTGTGGGAATTGAATCCCGGGGATTTATTTTGGGAGCAGCTTTGGCTTCCATGTACAAAAAGGGTTTTATCCCCTTACGAAAAGCAGGAAAGCTGCCACCGCCTGTTGAAAAAATGTCCTACTCTTTGGAATACGGAACAGCGACTTTAGAGATGACCCCAGGATCGGGCTCGGTCCTTATTGTTGATGATGTTTTAGCCACCGGAGGAACTTTGCAGGCCGGTATCGAGTTATGTCAGAAAGCTGGCTTTCAGGTGATGGATGTCTGCGTTTTAATTAACTTAACTTTTTTAAATCAGATGAAATTTAAAGATCGGATGATTCATTCAGTGGTGACCTATTGATGGCTCACGATCAATTCTTAGTTGTTCTAGCGATGAAAGAAGAAGGCCAAAATCTTTTTGAGCAAGAGGGCGTCCAAACGCTTTACACTGGACTCGGTAAAATCAATGCCACGTTTTATTTGGCGCAAAAGTTATTAGAGCTCAAGCATTTAGGTCGCTGGCCCAAAGCTGTTTTTAATTTCGGCACGGCGGGGAGTTCCTTTTTTAAAACTCATGATATGATTGAATGTCATCGCTTTGTCCAACGGGATATGGACGTCTCTGCTCTGGGATTTACTCCTGGAACAACGCCCTTTGAAGAGGCCCCGCCAATGATTGAATATCCCCGGCGAGCGACGTGGCTTGAAGGGGGACTTTGCGGAACTGGTGATAGTTTTGAAACGGGGCGGCCGAAGGTTGAATGTCAAATCGTTGATATGGAAGCTTATGCTTTGGCTAAGGTCTGCCAATGGCAGCAAATTCCTTTTGTTAGCATAAAATATATAACGGATGGTTCAGATCACAATGCCCATAATGATTGGCATCAAAATTTACCGAAAGCTGCCGACGGATTTATTAAAAATTACCGTCGGCTGCTAAAATTAGATTTCACTTAAAAAAGTTAGCAGCAAGCGGCAGGCATGCCGTTGCTTGTTGCGCCGGCATCAGGTGCGCAATCAAAAATTCCATAATGTGTGTTCGTATCGCCAACAATTTTAAAATGTCGACCGTAACGGGACTCTTTTAACATGCTAGCTGTATTGCTGCAGACAACTAAGGGCTGCCCTGTTTTCAGAAGATGATGATCATCCAACATAAAAGCGTGGGGATATTCAGGGATAGTACCCAAATAATAAGCGACTTGTCCGTAATCTTCACAACGATCTTCTAAAGGCATTTTGAAAGCTCGGATGGTCATGGAGTAAAAATTCACCATTCCGATTTTACGTAGAATATCGCCTGATTGAAGCTCTAGTTTTGATTTTGAAACGACGCGGAAATCATGACAGTTGTTTTCAGCCATCAGTCTGCGAAAATCTTCGATATACATTGCACCGCCTAAGCATTCGCCTAGCAAAACTTTATCAGCGGCCAAAGGAGCGGGGATTCTTCTATCGGCAAAAACATCTGAAAAATATAATTCACCACCGGGTTTTAAAACGCGCATGATTTCAGAGAAAACTCTTTTTTTCGAAGGCGATAGATTCAGAACGCAGTTTGAAGTCACAACATCGACCGAGCCAGATTTCACTCCGGCACTTTCCAGATCCTCGATATAACCTTGTTTGAATTCAATATTAGGCTTTTGGTAACCGTATTTTTTTGTATGATAGTCTAAATGTTTTCGAGCCACAGCTAATTGTTCGTCGGTCATATCTATACCGATGACTTTGCCGTTAGGGCCAACCAATTTTGACATTAAAAAACAATCTCGACCTGAGCCCGATCCTAGATCTAGAACCGTTCGCCCTTCAAGCTCAGGGGGAATGGGTGAGCCACAGCCGTAAAACTTTTCCTGAACCTCTTCATGAATTTCTTTAAGAATCGGACGAAGATGAGCAGGCATGGCCTCAGCCGTGCAGCAGGCGCTTGTTTGAAGATCCTGATTAGTCTTTAAAAATTCACCGTAGTATTCTTTGACGTTATCAAGTGTTTGAACTTCATTGCTCATAGTCTTATTTCCTTTTTAAATTTTTTTGGAATTCTTGGGTTAATTCTGGCAGAGTCTTAGATTGAACACCAGATTTTTTTAACCTGGACAAGGAGGGGCTGATGAAAATTTTATTTATGTGCGTCGCAAATTCAGCACGCAGTCAGATGGCTGAAGGCCTAGCGCGGGATATTTTTGGTCCTCAAGCTCAGGTGGAAAGCGCCGGTTCAAAACCGAAATTTGTTCATCCTTTAGCAAAAAAAGCCTTAGCTGAAATCGGCATTGATATTTCGTCACAAAGTTCAAAGTCGTGGGACGATTTAAGTCCTGAATTCCGTGAAAAATTAAATTATCTCATCACCTTATGCGCCGAAGAGGTATGTCCTGTTGTTCCTGGGTTTAAGGCTGTTAAATTGCATTGGCCAATGCTTGATCCTGCAGGAAATGGTGACACGGAGGAAGAACAACTAAAAAATTTCCGTATGGTTCGGGATCAGTTAAAAGCAAAGCTTTTAGACTTTTCAAAAAGTTTGTAAATACCTTGGTCCAGATCCGGACAAGAAATTTTGTTGCACCTGGACTGACACGAAATTATTGACTGGTAAGGTCAAAATTCTCACACTATTGAAGCCCCACTAAATTCGGAGAATTCAATGGAACAAAATGAAGACCAAGTTATATATATGAACGCTGAACAAATTCATGACTGGAAGCCTTACAAAGACTTACCAGCTCCGGGTCAGTTCCGTGAACCAATCAAAGAACGAATGAAGAAGGTTAATCAATGGGGAAAAGCGCAGCTGGCAGGGCGGCGCTGGGGCATTGGTTGTGTTTCTTTGGAAATCACTCAGCGTTGCAATTTAGATTGCACCTTATGCTATTTATCAGACGCTTCCGAAGCCGTTAAAGATGTGCCGCTAGAAGAAATTTTTCGCCGCATTGAAATGATACGGGCTCATTATGGTCCAAATACAGACGTGCAAGTTTCCGGTGGAGATCCAACGTTGCGCGAACGCACTGAGCTTGTCGCCATTGTTAAAAAAATTGTCGATTCGGGAATGCGGGCTTCGCTTTTTACCAATGGAATTAAAGCGACCAAGGATTTACTGACTGAATTAAGTTCTGTGGGTCTTTCTGACGTCGCTTTTCACGTCGATTTAACACAAGAACGTAAAGGCTATAAAACAGAAGTCGAATTAAATAAGATTCGCCTTGAATACATTGAGCGTGCGAAAGGCCTACCGCTGATGATTATTTTTAATA
>JAYWDA010000523.1:0-4046 GCA_043780105.1 Pseudobdellovibrionaceae bacterium
CAAAGCACCGGTTCCACCGCGAGGGAAAAAGACACCCCAATTTCGCTCTAAGAAATGAATCAAGGTATAAATCGAAGATGTGTTAAAAGGGTTTCCACCAACCAGCAATGAATGAAAGCTGAACGCTTGTCGTAAATGTTCATCTTTGATGTAACTAGAAACAGTTTTATAAACGCTACGATGGGCACCCAGGCGCGCTAACTGTGGAGACACTTTCACCATGCTCCACAAATGCAAAAAGGGAGTGGCCGCCAGCCGTGTGTAGCCTTGATCAAATACTTTTTTTGAATATTCTAAAAATCGTTTATAGCCGCTGACATCAACCGGGGATTTTTTTTCAATCTGCGAATAAAGTTCTTTCTCAGTATTTGAGTAATCAAATTTATAACCATCATCCCAGAACAATCGATAAAATGGACTGACCGGAATGAGTTCGACGTAATCCGAAAGCTTTCGCCCGGTCATCGTGAAGAGCTCTTCCAAACACTCAGGGGCTGTGATGACAGTTGGGCCGGCATCAAAAGTAAAACCCTTTTCTTTGTAAACATAAGCGCGCCCGCCCGCCATATCACGCTTTTCAAAGATTTTTACTTGGCAGCCTTGGGCTTGCAAGCGAAGAGCAACGCTAAGGCCACCGAAACCACTGCCAATCACGGCCACTTTTTTCTGAGAAGAATTCTTAGTAGGCATTGGTCAATCTCGCAGTCAGTTGAGAGGTCAATACAAAAGCAGGACAAGAATCCTGCAATAAAAAATTATTTTTTAAATTTGTTAAAACTTTTTCTAAATCCTGCACTGCCAGTTTAAAGGCCGTGTCCTTCAAACTACTCGTCTTAATAAACTGACGAAGCGAATCTAAAGCGGGCAGGGCTTGAATTGCAGAATTAAAATCAAGCCAATCTTGATCAGAGCCTGTTAGTGCAAGCACCGACCAAATCCACGTGGGTCTGCGAAGTTTTAAATCTTCCAGATGTTTTTCTAATGAGCCATCGATTGTGAAATTGCCCACGTCATCAAGCTTTTGTAAGCAGCTTCCGAAAGCTTCACCGAAAGAATCCAGCGCAGACCAATTTTTAAATTCAGGATTCAGTAAAGCACCTAGCTGTACAGACAGCTTCATCAGGGCACCACTTTTTAAACGCAAACTGGTTTCAACAAGCTTAGGAATTTTTGCACGCTCAACTTGATCAATCGCAACGGAAACATCTAAGGCTTGGCCTAAATGAGCATCGCGCAAAGTTTCTGCAATTTTCTGAGCGGCGGCATGTTGATAGGCTTCGTTGATTTCTAACTGACTAACAAGATTCAAGGCTTGAAAGTAAAGAAAGTTCCCCAAATTTAAAGCCAGAGGCAGGCCATGAAGGCGATGCATTGTTGGAAGTCCACGGCGTTCAAGGCTGTCGTCTTGAATATCATCCACAATTAAAGAACCTAAATGCAAAGTTTCAATAATATGACTTATTTTAGAAAGTAAGTTTTCAGAAGGAAGTAACGGGCAACCAGCTAAATGCCAACCTAGCTCAACCATTTTCCCGCGGATTTCTTTGCTAGGACGTGCGCCGATTTCTTGCCATGGCTGAAAAAGGGACTTGTCCCAAAATTCTTTCAGAGCTTCAACAGTTCCTTCGGGAGCGTTGTCGTGTTTTAAAATCTGATGTAAATCCAGCATCCGTGCATATTTAGACAGACAGCCGAAAAAATCAAGCTTCGGGCGAACTATTTCATGACAGAAACACTGTCATAAACCAAATAGGCTATCCCCGGATTCCGCCGATGTAGGCGGCCGTTAAGGGATTTTGAGGTTTTTCAAAGATCTGCTGAGAAGGGCCAAATTCAATCAAACGGCCTGAGCCCTGTTGGACCCAGAAAAAACCAACAAAATCAGCCAGTCTGCGAGCTTGCGCCAAATTATGAGTGACCACAACAACGGTGTATTTTCCACGTAGGCTTGCGATTAAGTCCTCGACGACGCCACTAGAAATTGGATCTAGGGCGCTACACGGTTCGTCCATCAATAAAATTTCGGGCCGTAATGTCAATGCGCGGGCGATGCAAAGCCTTTGTTGTTGTCCACCGGATAAAGCTAAGGCCGAGGTGTCCAAACGGTCTTTCACTTCATTCCAAAGCCCCACTTCAGTCAAAACTTTTTCGACGATGCTATTTTTTTCTGGTGAATGCTTCATGCCATGTTCATCTAAGGGAAGTGTCAAATTTTTTCGGATACTTAACGGGAATGGATTTGGCTTTTGAAATATCATCCCAACTTTTCGGCGTAGAGCTAAAGTATTTAAACTTTCATGCATTAAATTTTTTTGATCGACGTGCAAACTTCCTGTGACTCGGGTCTGTGGAATCATTTCATGCATTCGATTGAGACATGTTAAAAAACTGGTTTTTCCACAGCCGGAAGGGCCAACAATCGCCGTGATGCAGCCTTTGCTAATAGAGATGTTCACGTTTTCAAAGGCCGCTTTATCGCGGTAAAAAAGCGATAAGTTTTCAGCTAAAATAAAAGACTCAGGAACACAGCATTCAGGACGACGTTCAATCGGCGACCAAGGATAAGCGGTGTCGGCAGCGTTTTTTTTTGTCATTTTAAAATCCTTTTCCCCAACCAAAAATCAGTTAGAACATTGGTCAAGGCATTGATCAGTAAAATTAAAATCAGCATGATAAAAGTGGCCCGGTAAGCATTTTGATCGCCTCCTGGGACATTCATAGAAAGATCAAAAATATGAACCGATAATGAACGGCCTGAATCCAATAATGATGAGGGCATTCGGTCGACATAACCACTAGTAAAAATAAGGGCAGCGGTTTCCGCGATAGCGCGCCCAACACCCAAGACCAAACCAATCACTAAACCGGGCCTGGCCGCTGGCAAGATCAGATGCCATAAAAGGGTCGTTTTTGAAATAGCTAAGGCCGATCCAGCAAAGCGATGTTCATCGGGAACCGCGCGCAAAGCAATTTCAGTCATTCGAATAATAATCGGCAAAGCCATACAGGCTAAGGTTAACCCGCCAGATAACAGTGAAAACCCTAAACCCAAAGTTTTGCAGAAAAAAGCATTTCCAAAGAGCCCAAATATAATTGATGGAACTCCAGTAAGGACATCCAGGCTATAATGAATGGCTTTACTAAAAAAACCATCTTTAGCAGTGAACTCCGTCAATAAAATAGCTGTTCCTAGTCCTAAGGGAATTGCGGCTGTCATGCAAATCGCTAAAATTAAAAGTGTCGAAACTAGAATTGTGCTGATGCCACCTTCGCGTCCTGAGCTTGCGGGTTCAGACGTGATAAAATCCCAAGAAAATCCGTGATAACCCTGCAAAACAATATCGCCGATGATAAAAATAAAAATAGTTAAGACCAAAGAAGCCACCAGCCAAAAAAATATATTTGCCGTTTTTTCGATCCAGTTATCTGCGGGCCTAAGCACCGGGACGTCCCATCTCAATTTTCTGAGCAACCGTGACAAAAAAGATAATCATTAAAATAAGAATAAAACCGCTAACAAATAAAGCCGAGCGGTGGCCGTCAGAGGCATAAGCCATTTCCAAAGCCATATTGGCTGTCAAAGTTCGAACCGGTGAAAAAATACTTTCGGGCAGTTGAACAATATTTCCTGTGACCATTAAAATGGCCATCGTTTCGCCGATGGCACGACCGGCTTGCAGAATTAAAGCAGAAAATAAACTGGGCCTGACGCAAGGTAAAATTACAGAGACAATCGTACGCAATCTAGAAAAACCTAGCGCGGCAGCACCACTTAAATACTGGGGCGGCACAGTCGCAAAAGTTGAATCTGAGGCCAGTGACATCGTCGGCAAAACCATGATGGCAAGAATAATTATTCCAGCCAGCAAGCTTGAACCTGGGGGAAATTTTTCGCCAATCCAAGGAACTAAAACAGTTAATCCCCAGAATCCATATACAACCGAGGGAACGCCGCCTAATAACTCAAAAAGACGTCTGTAAATAAGTGCGACTGCAGGCGGCGCATAGAAGCGACAGAATAAACCTGAAAAAATACCAAGAGGCGC
>JAYWDA010000524.1:0-5444 GCA_043780105.1 Pseudobdellovibrionaceae bacterium
AATCCGGCGAAGTGAAGCTGACATCAACAGAAAAAAGATTTGCCGCCAAAGAAGCAGCGACGATGGCTTACCAATGTTTTGTGGACCATAAATCTCCCATAGTTCAAACAAGTCGCCTTCGAGCAATTCAAGAATCGCAAGCGTCAAATCCCGGCGAAAGTTGTGGGAGCTCTGATCAGAGTGGTCTTGAGTTATCCACCATAAGTTCATGGTTTTCAGAAAGACCAGACTTTACTACGGTCAAAGGAGTTCGTGTCGGCGAAATGAGTGGCTCTTATGTCTTCACAATTCGTGAAAACTTTTTATGTTCTGCAGTGGGAACTGGTTTATTTTCAGGAGTGACTGCCTCATCGACGACGGAAGTAAATGTTGAAGAAAATTTCAAATTTAATTTAAATGATAAAAAAAGTCGGCAGGAAATTTCAGTTAAGATCCTGAACAAATAAAAGCCTATAAGGAACTTTGCGTTTGCTGATCTTTTTTATTTGCATCAGCCCAAGCTTGGACTTAAGTTTAAGACCTTAACCAAGCAAGGGAGCTTTATGAAAAAAATGTTAGTTGTCGTTTCTTTATTCGCGGCTCAAGTAGCATCAGCTTATCAAGTCACAGGACCTGTTCTTGAAGTGTCAGATTCAAAAATCGTTGTTCAAAAAGGCAAAGAAAAATGGGAATTGAAAAAAGACGCTGGAACAAAGGCTGCTGATATTAAAGTCGGCGATAAAGTCACTGTTGAGTACACAATGACTGCGACAGTTATCACTTCTAAGAAAAAATAATTAGAATTTCAAATTAAAGCGCTCGAGGTCTCTTGAGCGCTATTTTTTTAATCCAACAAATTGTAATTGATTCAGATCCAGCTGATTAAGCTCATTCAAATGCCACCCGCTAAATTCAGGCGAAGCTAGCAAACTGATATGATAAGGTCCTGTCGGGATGATCTTTACGTCATCCAGTAAAAAGTCGAGAGCTTTGCGACACAGTTTATTCTTTTTACTTTTAGCATTGGTTTGGCGCATCTGCTGAACGGTTAAATCAAATTCTAGATTTTTATTCTGAATATAATTTTCTGGATGAAGGTTCGTGAAATTTTCCATGACGCTTGCGCAGGTCGGGCGATCTGGCGATAAGCCTTTTCGAAAAACCGTCGGAGGATTTTTTTTGATCTCAGACACATAGGTTTTGTTTTCGATACCACGAACTTTAAAATCCAGGCCTAGATTTTTTTTCCACTGGCTTTGCAGCCATTCCGCCGTTCTGCGATGATCATCGCCCCCTTGTAGGGAGTAATAATAAAGCCAGTTGTTCTTAATAACAGGCTTGGTGACAGCTTCCTTTTGTAAACAAGGTCTTTGAGGTTCTGTCCAGTCGATGGGGAAGCCTGGGCAACCAGGGCGCCCGACGCTGCTAAGGATTGTTTGCCACTCATTAAAGTCTAATGATCCCGACAAAGCTTTTCGAACTTCGGGAAGATCTTTTAGTTCAGGACCAAATGCTAAATAATCAAATCGCAAAACGGGCAGACTAAAAAAGTCTTTTCTATCCTGGTACTTTTGGATCAGAAGCGTCGGCAACCGGCGAACAAAGTGGAGTTCTTTTTTATCGTAAAGTCTTAAAGATACAGAATCTTCTTCGATGGCTAAAAAATCGATATCAGGTCTTTGATTAGACCCTGGATAATTAATATTACTTGTGACGGAAACACTCTCAGCTGGTTTCCAAGATTTTATTTTATACGGCCCATTTGTTAAAAAAGTGGCGCCAGGTTTAAATTCATAGGAACCCTTGATGGGACTTAAATAAAAAGTCGAAAGATTAAATTCAAATTCCTCGTCTTTTTCCTTGAATTCAAATTCTAAATTGTCTAGCCCGATCGCTTTCACTCCCAAAGTTTCAGGCTTTTTTAGGCCCTCAAAAATAGCTTTTGCGTTTTTCACGGGAAACAAGAAGTCCGGCCTTTGGGATTTGCTGGCAGGATCAAGAATCCGCATATAAGTATCGACAAAATCCTTGGCCGTTATTTTTTCGCCGTTACTCCAATGTAAATCTTTACGAAGCTTGCATTTTAAAACGAGGCCCTTGTTTTTCCGGACACAGGACTTTGCCATATCTGGCTTTAAAACGCCGTTACTTTCATAGATAAATAAATTGCGGAAAATATTTTGAAATAGGTAGCTAACGCTGGAGGATTGCTTTTGAGGCTCAAGCGTCTGGGGATAACTATAAATACTGATTTTAAAAACTGAGGCCTCAGACGCAAGCAAAACACAACTTAAAGAACAGGACATAAAAAAGAGCAAACTTTGCAGTCTCATTCTTAAGTTAAACCTATTTTTCCAGTTCCATTTTTGCAATGGTCTGAAGTTGCATATTGCTAGTGCCTTCGTAAATCTGTCCAATTTTTGCATCACGCCAGAATTTTTCAACCGGATATTCTTTGGTAAAACCGTTTCCACCAAATAGATCAATAGCACGTGAAGTGATTTTCTCTGCCGCTTGCGATGAAAATAATTTTGCCATGGCTGCGGCCTCGATAAAATCTTGGCCTGAATCTTTTAAGCGAGCGGCATTGTAAACCATCAGCCTTGAGGCCTCTAATTGAGTGCGCATCTCTGCCAGCTGAAATTGAACGCCTTGATAGCTGGAAATACTTTTTCCAAACTGCTCGCGGCTTTTGACATATTTTAAAGTCGCATCGTAAGCGCCTTGGGCAATGCCCACCATTTGAGCGCCGATGCCGATACGGCCTTCGTTTAAAGTTTCAATCGCAATTTTGTAACCCTTACCGACTTGTCCTAAAACGTTGGCCTCAGGAACTTCGCAGTTTTCAAATAATAATTCACAAGTCGAGCTGGCACGAATTCCCAGCTTATCTTCTTTTTTTCCGACTTTAAATCCAGGGAAAGTTTTTTCGACTAAAAACGCTGTGATCCCCTTATAACCAAGACTTGTATCAATATTTGCAAACACAATAAAGAAGCTAGCTTCATTCCCATTTGTGATCCAAAGTTTGTTACCGTTAAGTAAATACTTGTCGCCTTTTTTCTCAGCCTTTAATTTTAAAGCAAAAGCGTCCGACCCACTAGAGCTTTCAGATAGCGCGTAAGCTCCGACCCACTGGCTGGCCATCTTTGGCAAATACAAATCTTTCTGAGCGTCGGTGCCCCATTTCAAGATCGCATTTGTGACAAGAGTGTTTTGCACATCGACTAAAACACTGACCGAGCCATCAATGCGACCTAATTCTTCAACAGCCATGCAAGCCATTGTAAACGTCGAACCAGCGCCTCCGTATTTCTCGGGAGTTTCAATTCCCATCAGGCCCATTTCAAAAAGCTTCTGCACAAGCTCTGGCTTCATCTTTGCGTGCTCATCCATCTCGGTCACAAGCGGTCTGATCTCGGCTTCTGCGAAATCGCGAATGGCGTCTTTAAAAGCCGATTCATCTTCAGATAAAATGGTCAAAGCATGTCTAGAACTCATAGGTCCTCCGAAAAATATTCGAAATAAATTTCTTTTCACTTTTGAATCTAGCGGGGAGTGGGGCTACAGACAAGAACCTCACCATGTGCTTTGCGGCAAAACACTTCTTGTTTGGAAGGATGCTTCGGCTTGCACTGGACTTTGGCAAGCCGTTCGTTTAGCGTTTTGATATGGACCCATTAGAAATTGGTTATAAGCTTGCGACGATCTACGTGCCGTTTGTTATTGCACTTTGCTTCCATGAATACGCGCATGGTTGGATGGCGATGCGGAAGGGCGATAACACAGCTCTGCAGATGGGCCGCTTGAGTATGAACCCCCTGGTTCATATGGATATGGTCGGCACGGTGTTACTGCCGATGTTAGCAATTTTTACCCACCTGCCGATCTTTTTTGGCTGGGCTAAGCCGGTGCCTTTTAATCCGCGAAATTTAAGCAATCCTAAAAGCGATACTTTTTGGATTGCCTTAGCGGGGCCACTTTCAAATATTTTGCTGGCCGTTGTTTCGTCGCTAATTATTGCCCTGATGGTTCGCTTACCGACAGGCTTGCTGGGACTTGATTGGCAAAAGGCTGTAGGGATGATTTTGGTTGAATTTATTCGGATCAATCTGTTTCTAGCAATCTTTAATATGATTCCTTTAAATCCGCTGGATGGCGGAAAAGTTTTAGCTCGGTTCCTGCCGATCAGTTGGAATTACAAGCTGGAACAAAATGAAGCGATGACGGGTTTAATTTTGATGGCGTTGATAATGACGGGAGCTCTTAGATTTCTTGCGATCCCTGTTGAAATGACGGCTCGAGTTCTTGTCGGCTTAGCGACGATGGGAACCTAATGTCTGCAGAGGCTGTCCCTCCAAAAGTAAAAAAATTTCGAGTCATGAGTGGTGCCCGTGTCACAGGGCCTTTGCATATTGGAAATTATTTCGGAGCGATTAAGAATTGGCTGACTTTGCAGCACGAGTACGAAGGATTTTTCGGTGCGATGGACTGGCATGGAATGACTTCGGCCTATAAAAATTCAGAAAATATCAATCAATGGACTTATGAAATGGTCGCAGAGCTTGTCGCTTGGGGCTTAGATCCAGAAAAAAATGTGATCTTTGTTCAAAGTAAAGTTCCAGAGCATCTAGAACTCAATATGATCTTCAGTAATCTGACACCCATGGGCTGGCTTGAAAGAGTTCCGACTTGGAAAGACGCAGAAGAAGAAGCCAAGCAAACGGACACGCATAATTTAGGGCGCTTTTCTTATCCTGTTTTACAGACAGCCGATATCGCCATTTACAGAGGCGAGCGAGTGCCCATCGGCCAAGATCAATTGTCGCACTTAGAACTTTCTCGCGAAATCATCCGCCGGTTTAATCATATTTATAAAGCAAAACTGCCTGAGCCTCAGGCGCTGCTAACGTCAACGCCTTTACTTCCAGGTTTAGATGGTCGAAAGATGTCAAAGTCTTACGGCAATACTTTGCTTCTGACTGAGCCTGATGAAAAAACTTTGCGCAAAAAAGTGAACCAAATGATGACGGATCCTGCTCGCGCGTACAGGGAAAATCCTGGCAATCCTGAGATCTGCCCAGTTTTTGGCTATCACAAACTTTATTCAACGGACGACGATTTGAAATGGGCCGCTGACGGGTGCCGCACTGCAGGAATTGGCTGCGGCGACTGTAAAGGTAAGCTTTTCGAGAACATCGAAAAAGTCACTGCAGAGCCCAGAAAAAAGAAGAAAGATTTGTTGAATAATCGCGCTCAGCTTGATTCAATCGTCGAATCCGGCTGTCAAAAGGCAAGGCTTGAGGCGCAGAAAACACTGCGCGATGTCAGGTCATGGATGAAGTGGAAATAGGAGCAGGATGTCGATCGTAATTTCTCTGCCAAAATTTGAAGGTCCCTTAGCGCTTTTGCTTTATTTAATCCGAAAAGAAGAGATGGATATTATGGATATTAAAATCCATGAA
>JAYWDA010000525.1:0-2035 GCA_043780105.1 Pseudobdellovibrionaceae bacterium
TTGCCCGGGTGATAAAATTCTTGGTAGCTGCTTTCATTTTTTAACACTTCAAGCAGGGCTCCATAACTTTGATGAGTCGTTGTCAAAACGCGGTCATTAAAACTAGAAGATCCTTGTCCTTCAAGACCACTTACTAACGTCTGAAAAGTTTGATGAATAACGTCTTTTACAGGTGTTAGCTGTAGTCCCTTTTTTGCTAGGGCCAGATGATAATTTTGATCGACCGTCCGCAAAACTGAAACTGGAATATGCAGAATATTTCCAAGCATTCGTGAGATATGATAGTAGCCCAAAATTGACGGCGTATAACTACAGCTTGTGCTCATTTTATATTTTGCTAACTTCTTGGTACCTTCAACTTTGCAACCCTGTGATTCCATCTGATTTTTAGACAGCCCCTCTGGAATCTTAAATATTTCTAAGCCAGGATTTGTACTGTTAATTTTTGGGCAAACAGCTGTGGGAATAAGATTTAAATTTTCGAACTGACTGGGCGTTTCACTATGAAAATCAAGACCGCAAAGTTGAACTTCCATTTTCTCATCGACAAGTGACATCATCCCGTCGGCTTGCATCACCTGTTGGTAGGCCGCACCTTCAAAATGCTTGGGTAGAACGCAAATTTCCTGATTTGAAGGACCTACATTTGTCCAACGAACTATTTGGCGTCCACCCGCCTCTGTTGTATTGAAATTAGCCACTGCACTTGAAGAGGATAAAATTAGTAATCCCAAAATTTTTACACTTTTCACGGAAACTCCAGAGATAAACAGCTGAGCCTGATTCCAGTGCAGGAAACAAGCCGGCGAAAAGCACCGCAAAAAGCCGTTAAATCAAGGCCTTAAAAGCCTTTACTAAACGGCCCAGCGTCAACGCTTTCAACAAAACTGAATTAATTTCAAGAAGCACCTCTTAGGCAGAACGCCAAAGAGCCATAAAAATTTCATAGGTAATTAAAATAATTATTGTGATTTCCATCCAATGACTTTTTCGAACATTGATTTCTGCCTGCAGTAAATTAGACACCTGCGCTAAGATATTCATCTTCCGAGTGACGTTATTTTGCCAATCAGAAAGCCTAAATCTTCGATTAGCGGCGCGGTAAATCGTCGCCAAATAAAAATCACCAACGACCTTCAATGAGTTTTCGACTTTTTCTAAGAATTCAATAAATTCAATATAGCGGGTGCTGGCCTCTTCATGGACTTTGTCGTACCTTGAGCCAAATAATCGAGACCTTCTTTTCTCAATATCGTTATAAAGATCAGTCAATTTTTGGTCGAGCAGATCGTCATAAAAACGCATCTCCATCAACTGTGTCACAGCAAATTCCAAAATATCAGGAACTTCACGGCCACCGCCAGGCTCGACAACTAAAGCGGAATTCCATTCAATTAAGGCTAAGTCTTGTTCACTGTACTGGTAAATATTTTCGACCAAGGATTTACGTGTCGATTCAGAGAATTTAACTTTGTCTTCTGCCAAGAGCAATGAGGCAAGATCAGCATGTTTTAGCAAATCAAGGGCTGTGACACCATTTTCAAATTCTTCAAAGAAATAAATAATATAATCTTCAAAGGATCCCCAAGTATTTGGTTTTTTCATAGCAGGAGTTATCGCACCGACAATTTCCCGAGCTTGTTGTTGGGCGACCTTATCAATTTCAGCGCCTTCTTCTAAATCAAAGGCTAATTTCACTAGGTCATCCCAAGTCGTACCAGGCTCAATTTTAATTTGATAAGTTAAGGATATCACGCCGAAGTCGCGAACTTTAACAGTTACGTCGGTTTTAATTTCACGGCCTCTAACATTAATCACTTCTTCACCAAGACCAAATGTCACTGGTGGATTTTTCATCACAATACCGCGGTCGATATATTTAGGAACTTTGAAACGATCAGGTCCGCGATTATCACGAAGGATGGCTTCAATTTGTGAGACATTAATTTCTTCCGCCACATCGAAGATGCGGTAAACAAGCAAACAACCTTTTTTAATTGCAATATTAGTCATAGCGACACACTAGTCCTGAAAA
>JAYWDA010000526.1:0-4317 GCA_043780105.1 Pseudobdellovibrionaceae bacterium
GACATTATTATATCTAATTTTCAGACTTGAAATTCCGGTCTTTTCTTTTTCCCGTAGTTCCATTTCTTGCAGTAATTTATGGGACTCGGTTGTGAGCTCGATATATTCATCTAACAGCGGTGAAATTCCTTTTCGAATCAGATCGCCTTGCTTGGTACTGATCGGCGGTTCATCAACTAATGTTGTGAATACGGCTTGTGTGATTTCATTTAGGATTTTTAGTTCGTGCGTGCGGACGTCTTCGATCGGATCAAACTGCAAGGCCTCAAGCCCTGACTGTAAACCTTGAATTAAACTTAAAAGATCGCGAGCTCCGGCTTGGGGATAAGAGACTTTGATAAGCCTGCGCTCAAGATCACCCATCCGAGCAAAAACTTCGCGCAAAGTTTTAAGTTTTGGAACTTGCCCCCGCCACCATTCAACGGCATCAAGTCGTTGAGAAATTTCTTTCTCGTCCAGAAGTGGAAACTGCAGATGTTCGCGAAGTCTGCGGCCACCGGCCGGAGTTTTTGTGCGATCTAAGCTGTGCAGCAAACTGCCCTTAGGATCGCCTTTAAGATTACTAAAAATTTCTAAGTGTCTGATGACCGTGGGGCTTAAAGTCATTCGCGATTTTAAAGGCCGCTCTTCAAAAGGTCTGAGCATTTTTGCAGAATCAGCGACGCTGAGATTTTGGACGTAGGCTAGTAGTCGCCTTGCTGAATCAGGTGCAGCCTCAGTTAAAAGCTCGCTTGAAAAATCAGACGGTGCATCAAAAGCACTTAAGGTGCAACGAACAAGAGATTTATACGCGTCTTCTTCGCCCGCCAAAATCACAACTTCGGCGACAGGAAGGATTTCTAGAAACGATAGCAACTGATCGCGCGAGGTGGACCTTAAATAAAAACTTTCACCCGTTGTTACATCAATAAAACTAATCGATCCCGCATCAAGGCTTGCGACATAATGAGAGGAATTTTGCTCTAATGTTTCAGGATCATAAACCATTCCAGGCGTCAGAACTCGTGTGACCGCTCGCTTAACAATTCCTTTAGCTAATTTGGGATCTTCAATTTGATCGCAGATCGCAATTTTTAATCCGTGCGCTAGTAACTTATTTATAGGTCCTGCGACCGAGTGATGAGGCATCCCACACATCGGCGTTTCATCCAGCGATTTTTTATTTCTGGAAGTCAGCGTAATTCCTAAAAGTGGCGCTGCCTTGATTGCATCATCAAAAAACATTTCATAGAAATCGCCCATCCGAAACATCAAGATTTTATCCTGATGTAAGGACTTAATATCCCAGTACTGTTTCATCAGCGGCGTTAAGTTAGACACGGTCTTATGTAGTTACCCAGTGATCGGAGAAGATGCAACAGCAACGCATAAGGCCAATGGATTATCTCGTGGATTAGGGCATGATCGGCGATCGCCAGGCTGTGCAAATATGGTTTCTCCACTCACTCCGCAATCGGGCGAATTTAGCTTGAGGTTAATTTATTTATTTTCCTTAAAGTTATTGTCGAAGCTAGAAAGGTTTTTAACGCTAATTAGCATATCATTTTTTAATTCTTTTTTCTTTGACAGTGTTTTTGAATTCTTAAACGCCCTTCTTGTAAGACAATTATTTAGGCTGCGGGTCCACCCTAAGCTTAAAAACCCCGCCTGGCAGCGCGTCTTAAAGTGCGTTCTAGGTTGATATTTAAAGACAATCTACTGATTTTACTCGATTTGAAAGACCTGCAAAAACCCTGATTTTAAACCCATGCTATAACCTTTGAAATTATCAAACTCACAACCGTAGCGGGTGTATAAAATGGATTTACGAACTCTTTCTAATAGTGAACTGCTGAACAGATTTGGAAAACTTGTGCAAACGGAGCGTAAAATTACGCATTTGGTTTTAGAATGCATTTCTGAAATTGATATTAGAAAGATTTACCTGGAAAGGGCTTACTCAAGTCTTTTTGAATACTTGGTAAAAGTATTTGGATACAGTCCATCAGCAGCTGTTCGAAGAATTGAATCGGCAAGACTCTTACGAGAAATTCCAGAGATTGCCGCAAAGATCGAAGAAGGCGCGCTTAATTTATCGCAGCTCTCACAAGTTCAACAAGCGATCAGGATTTCCCAGAAGCAAGAATCCCGTAAAGTCCCAACTGCTGAAAAGCGCCAGCTTTTGAAAAAAATCGAAAACACCACGCAAAATCAAACAGAGCTGATTCTGGCCAAAGAATTAAACTTGCGCTACATCACAGAAGAAAAAGAAAGAATCCATCAAAACGAATCCGTCACTTTAACAGTTACTTTTTCAAAAGAACAAATAGCAATCCTGGAAAAAGCATCGGACTTAATGTCACATGCTTTGCCGGATCAAAAATGGGCTGACGTTATCACCGCCTTAGCTGAAAAAGAAATCCAGCGACGCACTGAAATTAAAAAATTAAAACGGGTTGATGCTCCTTCGCAAGCGGAGCCACTGGTTGATATAACTAAGACGTCTTCTTTTGAATCAACCACTTTGGCAACTCGCAAAGCCATCAGGCTGAATCTTAGAAAAACTATTCTGAAGATCGACCAGTGTTGCCAATTCAAAGATCCTCTAACCCATAAAATCTGTGGAAATGTTCGGTTTTTGGAAATTGATCATATTCAGCCTATCTGGGCTGGCGGCGATAACTCTCCAACTAACCTTAGGATCTTGTGCTCGAGCCATAACAAATTTAAGTACGCTAAAGAGTCTGGTGCACACCCGCTAAGGTGGTAAAATCCGTCACCGGATCAGTTTTTTATAAACCTACCTAACCTGTCGCTTTGTCTAAGATTTGGTCAGTAGCTTTTTCTGAGCGCTAATATATTTGCTTTGAGGACGGCATATCTATCGCATTGGTTTAATGAATCGAGGAGATTCTATGAAACTTGCTGCTGCTTTAAGCTCAATTCTTATCATGTCACTAGGCGCTCTTGCTCTGGCTCAGACCAGCCGCGGACCTGCCATTATTGTCAGTCATTATATTAATGATATCAGAGTTGATCGCACGGGCGGCAAGGTCACGATCGATACAGAGATTAAATTAACTGAGAAAACCAGTTCAGAGTTTGATTCAAAATGCCTTGAGCTGACGTCGGGATTACAAGCGAGTTTAAAAAGTATCGAAGATGAACTGTTAGCAGACAACGTTTTTTCTATGGAAGTGTCTAAAAAGGTTTTACCAACTGGCATTAAAAATTCTAAGTCTGTTTGTGTTGTTGAGATTACATCAAAGAAACCTGGTGTTGGCTTTAAAGAATTATCGACAAGTCTTATCACAAGAGCTGATTCTGAGAATTTAGATGAAGTTGACTCTCATGTTTTGGGAACGATCGCTCAGTTAAGAAAAGATTCTTTTGTTCTGAATTATTTCCACGCAAAGCATACTTACATTCCATTTAAAAGTTTTGTTGAATATTTAAAGGTTGTGCCTCGGTAATTTCAAACAAGGGCGCTGATTAGCCTAGCGCCTTCAATAACTTCCCATAAATTCCGTCAAAGCCACCGTTACTCATGATCAGGATTAAATCACCTTTTGCAGTCCTGGTTTTTAAGTGGTCAACGATGACATCTGCTGTATCTAAGCAGAAAGCTTTGCGGCCCTTTTTCTCCAGATCTGAAACAAGTTCGTCGGTTGAAAACCGGTCGCCTTCATCAATTTTTGATTGATCAAAGGCCTTTGCAATAATGACTTCGTCGGAGGTCATAAAAGCTTCAACGTAATCTTTTTGAAAAACTTTTCGTCTGGAAGTAGCTGATCTTGGTTCAAAGACAGAAAATACTTTTCGGCCTTTGTACTTATTTTGAATGCCTTTGATGGTTTCACGAACCGCTGTCGGGTGGTGGGCAAAATCTTCGATCACAAGAATTCCCTTGGGCTCACCTAAAACTTCTTGGCGTCTTTTGACTCCGACAAATGTCTTTAAGGCCGCTTTTACATCGGTCAAATTCCAACCTAAGTTCACAGCCATGGCAATAACGGCTGTTGCATTTAAAACGTTGTAATCCCCTGTCATTGGAAATTCAAACGTTCCTAAGTTTTCTTTTTTGTAAGTCACTTCAAAAACGGTTCCCTGGTCACTGATTTTAGAAACTTTGGAAACGACATCGGCGTCCTTAAGCCCGTAGCTAAGTTGCACTCCCGCTTTGCAAGTGCTGATCATCGAATGAATATGAGGATCTTGGGCCCAATAAACTAATGAACCATTACTTGGAATAATATTTAATAAAACTTGAAAGGCTTTTTTTACATCATCTAAATCTTCATAAATATCAGCGTGATCAAATTCAATGCTAGTTAAAAT
>JAYWDA010000527.1:0-2427 GCA_043780105.1 Pseudobdellovibrionaceae bacterium
CTGAGCGCCGATGAGATTTTAAAACGTCCGGTGTTTTCGCTAGCCCTTGAAGGCACAAAAAAAGTAAAAGGCCTTATTTCAGCGCAAGGTATTTTTAGAACTGAAGACGGTGTTAAATGGCTTCCGCTTAAACAATTTGGCAATCAAGACCTGCCCGTCAGCGTTCATCCTGATGGCTACTGGTTTGTCGGCTCTTATAAGAGTTCTGACCGTGGAGAAACTTTCGAACCATTTATTCGTTGGGATCAACTGGCGGGTTTAATTGAAAGTCATTTAGGCCGTCATCCAAAACATATTCGCTTGCAAAAATTAGAGTCACTCCCTAGAGGGCAACTTCAAGCGTTTGTTGACACTGGGCCCGGCCATGTGACTCTTCGCTATACGATCTCAAGCTCTTCTTGGACTGTTGTAAAATAAGGCAGCATCGCTTCTAAAACTTTACTTTGCAAAATGGGTCGCTCCTCGACCGAAATATTTTTTGTCTCAATGGCTGGCAAAATCCAAATCTGAATCTCTCGCGTCCAAGTGCCAAAATTTGGGAAATAAGAATGTTTTGGCAAAATTTGAGAGGCTTTTCTGATCACAACAGGAATCACTGGGACTTTCGCACTGATCGCAAAAATAAAAGGTCCGGACTTAAAATGGCCTAACTTTTCTGCCTCTTGCCGAGTCCCCTCGGGCGCAAGCGCAATATGCTCGCCCGCCTGCAACCTTGCTTCAGCTTCTTTGTAGGTCTTAAAGACTTCCTCACGATTTTTTCTGGCGATGGGAAGAATCCCAACCCTGCGCATAGCCCAACCAAAAATAGGAATTTTAAAAAGTTCTATTTTTGCTCCAAATCGGACTGAGGGTAAATATCCCACCATCGCAAAAATATCAAAAAAACTGGTGTGGTTAAAAAGATAAACACCCCCACCCTTCGGAATATTTTCAAGGCCTCTGACCCTGACTTTAACACCAAACATCTTGCAAGAAATAATTCCCCACCACTTCAGACTTAAATCATCAAATCTTCTGCGATTAAAAATAATATTTACGGCAATGGTATAAATGGACGCGACCAATAAATACAAAGGATAAAGAACCCCCATGATCACGGATCTTGGAAAGGATAAAATTTTTAAAATCATACGGGGGCGTTCTCGGGGAAAACACGGCGGCGGGCCGCTTCTCGCTGGCGCTCTTTATAGGCATCATGCTCAGACGGCCCTGACAGGATTTTTGCGTGGGCATTTTGATCCATAATCTGAACTTCAAAAGGATAGAAAAAATTAAAGTTTTCACGACCTGGATTTTGAATTTGAATCAGCTTACGAGTAATAAATTTTATAAATTTAAAATCTTGTCCTGATTGTTCATTAATCTTACGAATCATTTTTGCATCATCGCCGGATTTCTCTAACGCCAGCTCAAATATTTTTGACATCTCATCATTGGTGGTTTCTGAATTTTTACTCTCAGCCATCTGACAAATATCAATGAAAAGATCGACTGGAAATAAATTATTAGAAGATTGATCCGGCATAATATGTGGGTAACTAATAATATTTTCTTCCACCAAAAACCGAATGACTTGAAAGGTATCAAATAGCGAATTGGTGATAAATCGAACTCCCAATTTATCAAATACTTTCATAGCCAGGGCATCTGGTTTTGCTAAAAGCTTGATAACCGTACTGTTGGAAGCTTTAAATGGCTTAACTTCGAACCCGGCAAGTTCAATAGCGGCGCGACTGGTTTTTTGCGGTTTTAATTTGTGAATACTTCCATCATGCACGATCGCTTGCTGGAAGGGAGTTAGAATCTGCTGCTGAATTTCTTGAGTAAACGAGGCAAACAGATCACTTTCACTATGAATATAAACATGCATGCATCTTAAAATGGCACATGACCATCGCTGCAACTCTTTATCTTCGGGCCGCAGTGAGCTTGCATAAATCAAAAGCTGAGAAATATCTCCCATCCTTTTTCGATCGATTAACACCTCAGGAATTTGTGACTCTAAATATCCCAATTTTTCTGTTAACAAAACAAGGGCACGCCTGTGAAAATACCAAAGCTTTGCGATATCTTCTTCGTGATTTGGATTGTAGCCATAATTTGAAATGAAGGCTTGCGCCGATTCGACTGTTGAAATGTTGAGTCGCGGCAGATCAATCGCCGACCGTCCGCCGGCAACGGAATGAAGGACATCTGAATCGAAATTAAATCTACTCTGCATGGCCTATTTGAGAGCCGAATCCAGGATCAATCAAGTCTAAAATTTAAATTGGAAGTGGCGCACAGTTATTGACTGCTATTGAAAGCTACAAGAGGTTGCTTGGATACGACCTAACGTCCCTTGACGGGGCGCTGAACCATCCCACGAGGTTGAGTTCACAAATTGGACTTGTCCTATTAGTTGCCCGCCTTGAACTTGGCCATCAA
>JAYWDA010000528.1:0-1515 GCA_043780105.1 Pseudobdellovibrionaceae bacterium
TGGCTTTGCGGTTCTTTCAGCAAGTCCCCATCAGGCTCGATTAACAGGCATTGCCTTAACTGGAATGCAGAAGCGGTCGTGGCGTTGGTCTTTGTGTCTTATCAGCCTTTCTGCGATGGCAGTCCTTTTCTGGGCAGGTTTTTTATCGATGACTTTCCAGTGGTCCGGTGGCGTTTTGTTGTTAGCGGGCTTTGGAGCCCTGTTAATTCCTAAAAAATGGCCTTCGCTGATTTCTTTTTTTTGGTGTCTGTTTTTTCTAGGTCTTTTTCTTCATTCCATGGAAAATACATTGCGAATGAGTTCATTTTTAAGCCAAGAAACGAAAGCTCAGGATATTTTCTTAATTTTGTCAGACAATCGATTGCCGGCAGTTCTTGGCTGGCTTCTGTTTTCGGCGATGATCACCGTTTTTCTGCCTTTTGAGGGTTGGGCATGGATTTTTTCAGTCCTTGGACTTTCAATGGGTGTGATGGGCTTAAATGTAGCGCTTGGTTTTGTGATCGGCGAAAGCCTTGGGGCCACCTTTGTTTTTTGGCGCGTGGTTCGAAAGCAGGCTCCGGATTTTAAAAAAATAACTCTCGAATATCTTAGTTTGCATTTTTTCGCGGCCGCAATCTTTCTTATTGTTTTCGGGTGGTTGAAAAGTGAATTCTATGAAATGAGCATTTTAAACTCAGGTCCATTATCTGAAAAAATCGTCTTATTTTTGATCTGCGCCTTGGCATGGTCCGGTTTGGTCACGGTTTTCGCTTTGGTCTGGGGACATTTTAAAGCTCTGAAGGCTCAAGGCGGTAGCCTGCCCGGGAGCAGCGCTGCTCAGTGGCAACAGAACCAAGGAATTTTACCTACTTTCGTCCAAGAGCTCTTTTCCCTTTCTCAAATTGGAAAAGATCAGGGAAAATAGAAACCTATGTCTGATGAAGCTTCACGCCTGAAAGATCGCATTCGCGATCTTGAGCAGGAACTCACCTCTAAAAGCGCCGAACTGCAGCTTTATAAAAGCCAGCTTGGATTGGCTAATCAACAGCTTGAAAAAGTGATTTCGCAAATGGGCCAGGAGCTAAAAATGGCCAGTCAGTTGCAAAAACATCTGAACCCCATCGAAATTCCCCCTATTTCTGGATTTGATTTTTCGACTAAATTTATTTCTGGAACGAAATCAGGCGGCGACTACTTTGATATTTTCGAACTGCAAGACCGAATGAAGTTTGCGATCTTGGTCTCCAGTGCCTCTGGTTACAGTCTGTCAGCTTTATTCCTCAGTGTTTTAATAAAAATATCAGCGTCCAGTGAAGCGAAGCGCTCTTCGGAAGCTCATCAGACGGTTCAGAGTCTGATTCAAGAACTTCAGCCGCAGATGGGAAAAGATGACAAGATCAGTTTATTTTACGGCGTCGTTGATAAACGAAATTACGAACTTTCTTATTGTCATGTGGGGCACCACCAAGCTTATTTACAAATGATGGGACAGGACACTTTGGAAAATTTAGAAGCTTGCAGCGGTATTTTAACCAA
>JAYWDA010000529.1:0-3477 GCA_043780105.1 Pseudobdellovibrionaceae bacterium
GCCACGACCATTTGATTCCATTCTAAAAATGATCATCAGTTTGGAAATATCAAAAGATTGATCGACTTTACAACGGCAGATATCCAAAGTTTTATGACAACGCCCACACATTACTTTATCACGAGGATCCGTACTATAAACCGGTCGATAATTTGAATTCATATTATTTATCAGCAGCCAATTTGTGCTGCGTATACTCTTTGCCATCAAAGCGGTAAAGGAACCCTTCGCCATCCATGCCAGTGACTAAATTTACGGGCCGCGACCAAAGTTTTTGGACATTCTTCAGTGTTGCAGCCATAAAATCGGGTTGCATATCAACTCCCTCATGCACATGAGTCAATAGCAGCTCGCCGCGATTTTCAAAATTAGCATCTTCAACCTTAATGATAGGTTGACCAAAATTGGTCATATGAAATAAAAGTTTGGCTTTGATCGCTTTGAAATCTCGGGTGTCGACTTCAAACTTATTTGTTTGTTTATTAAATTTGTACACAAACATTTTATTTCTAATGCAAAAATCTTCCGTCAAAAATTCGTCGATGAAGGTCACGTCGTTATATATTTTTCGAACTTCAAAAATTTTTTCGCGACCTAGTTTAAGGTTTTTGTCCCAATGTTTTTTCTCGCGAATGTCATCACACTGTTCCCAGTCGCGACCAAACTGACCTTTGTTCCACCGGGTTTCGATATCTCGAAAAAGCTCGATGCCCACTTTGTATGGATTGTAGCCTTGCGGGTGCATGGCCATGGTTCCGCTGTGATGGTCGGCGAAATCAATAATTTCCGCATCCGTCAGAATATTTTCCGTCATCAGCCTGGAATGCCAGTACGAAGCCCAACCTTCATTCATGGTCTTTGTCATCCCTTGCGGCGAAAAATAATAGGCTTCATCTCGAATGATCGAAACAATATCCTGTTGCCATTCTTGCAAGGGCGCAAAATGCATTAAAAACTTTAAAATATCTTTTTCAGGCTGGGGCGGAAACTTTGAATCTTTTGCGGCTGCGGCCTCAGCCATTTTTTTTCTTTGCTCAGCAATGAATTCTGGCGGATTGATATAATCGCGCATATACGGGCGCTGCACTTTTAGCATCCCGTGCGCGTGATCGGGATCTTCCGTTCGAGCTACTGGCTGCTTGGGGGCGTCAACATAAGGACTGTAGCGATCAATCAGATTCTCAAGACTTAAGCAAACATCAATAAAACTTTCCACGGTCTCATAGCCATAGCGATCCACATAGCGTCGAATGCGGGTCGCATGGTTTGCCATTTGATCCATCATTTTACGATTTGTTTTTGAAAACCAAATATTATTTTTAAAAAAGTCGCAGTGGCCGTAAACATGGGCCATCACAAGTTTCTGATCCATCATCATATTGCCTTCCATCAGGTAGGCATAACAAGGATCAGTGTTGATCACCATTTCATAGATTTTTGACAGACCATACTCGTAACTTTTTGAAAGATGCTCGTACTCCATCCCGAATTTCCAATGTGGATATCTGACTGGAAAACCACCATAGGCCGCAAACTGATTAATTTGATCATAACTGATCAGCTCAAAAATTGTTTCAAAGCAATCAAGTCCAACGATTTTCGCAATTTTGCAAATCTTAGCTCTTTCAATTTCAAGTTCAGGCGTCAGATTGGACATTTATTTGCCTTTTCCTAGGAAGTCTTTAATGGAATCCAAGATCTTATCTTTACTTTCAATTTGACTGACCACCATACGATCATCGCCTGGAAAATCTTTTTGCAAATCTTTTAAAAACTGGCCGCTGCCATATTTACTTTCGACTTGGCCATAACAAAAGACATTTACCGATGGCAAAAAGAATTCTTTCAGAAGCTTTACGCAAAGCCTGGTGTCTTCACCGCTCCAATTATCGCCGTCACTGAAGTGAAACGGATAAATATTCCATTCATTCGGCGGGTAATCGGTTTCTATCATTTGCTGACACAATTTATAAGCTGAACTGATCAGAGTCCCACCCGATTCGCTGGTGCGAAAAAAAGTGTCTTCATCGACTTCTTTGGCGGCGGCGTCATGAATAATAAATCTGGTTTCAAGGCCTTTGTAATGTTTTTTTAACCAAGTATTAATCCAAAAGCTTTCTAATCGAACGATCTCTTTTTGCTCATCACCCATGGATCCCGAAACGTCCATCATATAAATCACAACAGCTTTTGTTTGCGGTTGGTTGACCTTTTTGAAAGTTCGATACTGAAAATCCCTGCGGATCGGAATAATCACTGGATCATCTGGCGTATAAGTTCCTGAGGTAATGTATCTTTGTAAGGCTCGCTTATAAGAAGATTTAAAATGCTTTAAGCCGTCAGGCCCCACGGGCGCTAAGCCTGTGTATTTGGTTTTCACCGAATCAATATTTTTATTTCCCTTAGGCTGAATACGGGGAAGCTCTAATTTTTCACCCATAATTTCAGCCAGCTCATCAATGCTTAAATCAACTTCGACTAAATGTTCTCCGGCTGAATTTCCGGCCTGACCTTGCGAATTTTCGCCAGGCTCACCCACATCTTCGCCCTGCTGACCTTCACCCTGACCGACGCCACCCTGTTGCTTGGGACCATATCGAAAATTAGGAATATCAATCTGAGGAAGCGGAATCTTAATAAATTCGTTTTCCCGCTTTCCGATCATTTCACCTTGGGATACGTATTTCTTAAAGTCTTCTTTGACCTTACCTTTAACGATATCCCTGAATCTATTTTGGTCTTCCTTGATCGGCATTATTTATTCTTCACATCACCACGGGCAAAAATGCTAGCCACATATTGCAGAACATCGGTCGCAGAAATTTCGTCATAACCAAAATCTTTGATCAGCCGAGATTTTACGATATCGATTTTCTCTTGCGTGTCTTTGTCGACAACAGCACTTACCATCGTTGTGATTTTGATACTGTCTTTTTGATCTTCAAAAAGTTTCAGCTCAAGAGCTTTGTGAAGCCTTTCGTTCATTTTAAAATTAAACTTTTTATTTTCTAAAGCTAAAGCACCGATGTAATTCATTATTTCCCGACGGAAATCATCTTTTCGCGAATCGGTGATCTCGATTTTTTCTTCAATCGATCGCATCAAGCGCTCATCGGGCTCGTCATCCAAACCAGTGAATTGATTCCGAACTTTTTCCCGTTGAGTGAAGGCCTTTACGTTATCGATGTAATTTGCGCAAAGTCTTTGCAGGGCACTTTCGTCAGCACTGACAGCTCTTTGCACTTCGCCCTTAATAATTTCTTCGTACTCCTGCCGAACGACGCCAAGAAGTTCGCGGTATTCGGCTTTTAATTCCTCATTCGATAACAAAGAATGATTTTTTAAGCCTGATTCAAGTTCGTTTAAAACCATAAAGGCATTCACGGAACCACGATTGTTCTGAGTCGCAGCAACAATTGAGTTTGAAAGTTTATCTTGAATATACCGCGGAGAAATTCCTTCTAAACCTTCGCGAAT
>JAYWDA010000530.1:0-2093 GCA_043780105.1 Pseudobdellovibrionaceae bacterium
CCCGCGTTCGCCGACCGGAGTGTCGTATCCCTTTGGAAGGGATTCAACAAAATGATGAATATTCGCAAGCTTGGCGGCTGCGATCATTTCGGCTTCACCTAATTCGGGTTTGCCATACTTAATGTTATAGCCAATCGAATCGTTAAATAAAACCGTGTCCTGAGGAACGACGCCAATCGCCGCACGTAAGGATTTTTGAGTCACATTTCGAATATCTTGTTCATCGATCGTAATCTGCCCTGCGGTGACATCGTAAAATCGAAAAAGCAGACGGGCAATGGTCGACTTTCCGGCTCCGCTGGGTCCTACAATGGCTAAAGTTTTTCCAGGCTGAACTTTAAAACTAACATCTTTTAAAATTTCACGTGAAGAATCATAAGTGAAGCCGACATTTTTAAACTCAATGACACCGTCTTTGACAAAAATAGACGGGGCACCGGGTTTGTCGGGAACACTGGCGTGAACCTGCACAAGCTCAAACATTTTATCCATGTCGACAAGGCTGTGCTTGATTTCGCGGTAGACAAAACCCAGAAAATTCAGAGGCAAATAAAGTTGAATCAAAAAAGAATTTACTAAAACAAAATCACCAACTGTTAATGTTCCTTTAACGACACCGTCTCCGGCCATAATCATAATAATCAATAAACCGATTCCAATAATCACAGACTGGGACGTATTTAAGAGCGAAAGTGAGGTCTGACTTTTGACTGCGGCGGCTTCGTAACCGGCCAGCGAACGATCAAATCTTTGATACTCGTGCTCTTCATTGCCAAAATATTTGACGGTTTCATAATTTAACAAACTATCAATGGCGCGAGTGTTCGCTAAGCTTTCTTCGCTGTTCATTTTTTTTCGGTATTTCAGGCGCCATTCAGTGATTGAAAGAGTCATAACAATGTAGATGCTGATCGTTGCAAAAACGACCGCTGCGTAAAGATAATTAAAGTGATATAATAAAATCCCAGTGACCAGAAAAATTTCTAGTAAAGTTGGCAAAATATTAAAAGTCATAAAGTTTAAAACAAACTGAATTCCCCGAGTTCCGCGCTCGATCACCCGGGAAAGTCCGCCAGTTTGCCTAGACAAATGGAATTCCAGTGATAATCCGTGCAGATGCTTGAACGTATTTAAAGCAATTGTGCGTTGAGCGTTTTGTGCGACTTTAGCAAAAACTAAATCGCGAATTTCGCCAGAGGCTTGCACAAGAATTCGAGCCAAGGCGTAGGAAACAATCACCGCTAGCGGCAAAACTAAAGGCCCATCCTTAAGAGAAAAGCGATCGATCGCGGTTTTTAGCAAGAAAGGAACATAGACATTTAAAATTTTGGCGCCGACCAGGAATAAAATAGCAATGACGACGCGAATTTTTAAATTGATTTGTCCCTTGGGCCATAAATAAATGCCCAGGGTTTTTATGGTCTGCCAGTGACCGGCTTTGGGACTTTCGCTATCGACATTAAATGTTGTACTGGGTCGCATATTTGGACTTATACTCCGATGATGAAATCTAACATCCCGATCCCAAAAGGCAATACGCAAAAAGGTGTTAATCACCAGGTTTACCATTTGTTAGAAAAGACCGTAGATCTAAAAAAGCCTTTGAAAATGATTGATGTGCCTTGTGGAGATGGAACTTACGCTGCTTTTATTAAAAAAAATCATCCGCAAGTACAAATGATTGGAATTGATTTTTTTGCCGATGCTGCAAATCAAAATTTTGAATTTTTTAAAGCCTCAGTCCATGATTATTTCCGAGATCAAAAGCCTACAAACATTGACGTTCTAACATGTATCAGCGGCATCATGTGTTTTGATGGGATCGTTGAATTGTTTCAAGCATTTCATCAAGCCTTGAAGCCAGGTGGTTTATTGGTTGTGACCAATGATAACGTCATGACAGTGCGAGATCGGTTAAGTTTTCTTTTTTTTGGGCAGTTCAAACGATTTAAAATTTGTTATGAAAAAAATGAAGGCAATTGGAATTTAGTTTTACCACAGGCTTTGCGGATGCTGTTTGCCAGACATGAATTTAAAAATATTAATGTTAAATACACCTCAACTTACACTGAAGATTATTTATTTTTGCCGTT
>JAYWDA010000531.1:0-11626 GCA_043780105.1 Pseudobdellovibrionaceae bacterium
CAAAGAATACTCCGCTGATGCTAAATGGCAAAGCCATCAAAATTGTCACAGGATCAATAAAGGAATTAAACTGCGCTGCCAAAACCATATACGCGACCAGCAAACCCAGAATCAAAGCAAAAATTAAACCCTGAAAGGACTCTTTAAAGGTTTGTGCTGACCCCTGCCCTTCAAAATGATATCCGGGCGGCAAAATTTCACGGGACTTTTTTTCAATAAAGTCCATGGCGTCCTGCTGTGAATTTCCCGGTTTTAAATTCGCAAAAACAGAAATCGACCGTTGACGATTGACCCGCGAAATCTGTTGCAGCGATGGCTTTGTTTCTTGAGTCACAACTTGCGATAAGGGAATTAAGTTAGATCGAGCGTTCCCGATCAAAAGATTTTTCATCTCATTGATGGTCTCATTTTTCTTAACTAGCTGAACGCGGATGTCATTTCTTTTGCCGTCTTTTTGATATTGCCCCGTTCGCACACCACCAATCATGGCGTTGATCGTACTGCCGATGGCTTGCACACTCACGCCGTGCATGGCGGCTTGCTCGCGATTTGGCTTTACTTGGATCTCGGGCATTCCTAATAAATAGTTACTATCGATATCGGCCATCTTGCCGCTTTTTTCCATCTCTTCCATTATTTTTTTTGTCACGGTTGCTAATTGATCCCAATCGCCGCCTTGAATAATAAATTCAACCGGGAAGCCGCGCGAGGATGAAAAGCCCCGCATCGATAGATCTTGAATGAATATTTTTAGATCCGGAATTTTTTTTGTTTCCAGTCGTACTTTTTCCATAAATTCAGTTTGCGTTGCCGAACGCTCGTTTTTCGGTTTCATGGTGACAAACATCATGGCGGTATTCGCATCGCCGCCACCCGTGCTAAAGCCACCGACGCTGGCAAAGACTTGCTTTACTTCCGGTTGCTCGCGAACCCATTTTTCTACTATTTTTGTTTGCTCATTTGTGAACGCTAAGGAACTTCCGACCGGGGTTTGTACGCGAGCTAAAAACAAGCTTTGATCTTGTGGCGGCGAAAATTCTTTAGGAATAAATCGAACTAAGACAAAAGAGGCACACATAAAAATAACAGATCCAATGGTGATCAAGCCTTTGCGCTTTAAACTCCAATCCAAAGTCTTTTTATAAAAAGCTGAAAAGCGTTCAAACAACGCATCAAAACTTTTGCCAATACGTGATGTTCGTTCTGAAGTATCCACAAAACTGGCTCCACGCATCGGCGTGATTGTCAGGGACTCTAAAAGTGAAAGCATCACTGCCAGGGAAATCGTAATTCCAAACTGCAGAAAATATTTCCCGATCACCCCTTTCATAAAAGCCACCGGTAAGAAAATCGCCACAACCGCAACGGAAGCTGCCATGGCGGCAAAAGCCACTTCGCGCGAGCCTAAAATCGCAGCCTGAATTCGGGGGCGTCCCATCTCACGATATCGAAAAATATTTTCTAGCACCATGATGGCATCATCCACCACGATACCAATTGCTAAAGTTAAACCCAAAAGCGTAAATGTATTTAATGTAAATCCCAAAAAGTACATCGCAATAAAAGCGCCCATAATGGATGTCGGAATGGCTAATAATACGTTTAAAGTTGCAGACCAGCTGCCCAAAAACATCCAACAAACTAAGGATGTTAAAATCACTGCTAAGACCAAATGCGAATTCAATTCATGCACGCTGGTCTCAATAAAGCGCGTGCTATCAAAATTCAACCTGAGCTGCATTCCTTCAGGAAGATCTTTTTGAATTTCTGCGATTTTCTCTTTCACCGCGCGAGCGACAGCAACGGCGTTGGCTCCCCTTTGCTTTCGCACACCCATTCCCAAAGCGGGCTCACCGTTAAAGCGAGCAATTCGGCGAACTTCATCCAAGCCCTCTTCAATATCGGCAACATCTTTCAATCGCACCGAGTGACCAGGATCAGAAATCAACTGACCGGCACGACGATTAATCGGGATTCGCCCGAACTCTTCGACAGATTTGGCTTCACCCATGGTTCGCACGTTGTAGAGCTTTGTGCCTTCTTCAATAAATCCACCGGGAAGTTCAGAATGCTCGGCCTTGATCGCATCGATGATATCATTAACCGCAATATTTCTTTGTCGAAGTTGCTCTGGCTTTACCCAAACTCGCAGTGCCGGAGCGGTGTATCCACCCAAAAAAATCTCGCCCACTCCTGGGACCGTAGTGAAACGATCTTTGACAAAGTCGCGGGCAAACTGATTCAAAAATTTCTGATCGCTTGTGCCGTCTTTTTTTGTGTAAGTCAGTGCCAACCACACGATGGGCTGATCCTCTGGATTTGTTTTGGTAATAACGGGCGTATCAATTTCTTTAGGCAGCAACCGCTGCGCTTGAGCGACTTTGGTTTGCACCTCTTGGATCGCCACATCGATATTTTTACTTAAATCAAATTCCAGCGTGATATTGGCCGAACCGCTTTTGCTAGAAGAGCTGATCGAGCGCAAGCCTTCAACACTAGTCATCGCGTCTTCAATGGGATCGACGACGGTGGTTTCCATCACTTCAGGGGCAGCTCCGTCTAGGGAAACTGAAACATTAAGAACCGGGAAGTCAGCATCAGGAAGCTGACTAACCCCCATCCTAGAAAAGCCAATAGCCCCGAAGATAATAAGGGCTGCCATAAGCATCCAAGCGAACACGGGATTGCGAATTGAAACGTCTGAAATAGCCATGGGCCGACCATAAGTAGAATCAATGCCCGAGTCATGCAGAAATTAGCATTGTGCCATCCAGCAGGAACTACTTATTTTTTTCACCATAAGGGACCTTATTTGACATTCTGAAGGCTTCGCCCTATTTCAATGTTTCATCCAAATTATTGGCTAAATCGGAGTTATCGATGCGTTCTGCCGTCTTCGTAAAATGGGCTTTCGGGATCGTTCTTTTTTCCGGTCCTCTGGCCCTAGCTTCTTCGCCACCTTTAACGATATTTTGTAAAAGCCATACTTATGGCGAATCCAGCCAACTTAGCACGTTTCCAAGCAACGTTCGGGAAACTTACTTCGCCCCTGATCTGGAGTTCAACGACGAAAATGGCCAACCCTTCTCTAATATTTTCGAGGGCCAACCTTACGCAGGCGATGATTTAAAAATTCAAATGATCACTCGAGCCCTCACAAAAGATGGAAAAGTAAATATTTACCGTTCTGCAGCCCATGTTGGACGGCGGCTTGCAACCAGCCAGGTTTTGGCAAGCTCACGTAGCTTAGCAAAAAACCTTGTCGATGATTTAGAGGAAAAAGGGCTCAGCACAAGCCTGATTGCTCAAAATGGAAATACCTTTGTTTTCGCGGGATCCGGTAGCGATGAATTCTTAGTTTATGACTTAGTTTCTCAGAAATTACGCTCAGTGCATCTGCAGCCCTTGCTTGTAAACCCTCGATTCTCCGTCAGCGGCCACTATTTATTTTTTGATTTATTCAATCAAAAAACTTATCGGTGGCAGCAAGTGGCTTATGACTTAAATAATTTTAAAATTGCTTTCACCACGCCTGCTTCAAACTTGGAATCAATAAGTCTTGAGTACAACCAAGTTCGAAAAAACTGGGTTTGGCTAGAATTTGATCCGCGGTCGTCAGTAGCCAGCCTTGTGGAATCCAATGTAAAAAGTAAATCTGTTCTAGTAAAAATAAATAGCCAGATAAGTCGGCCTCTCATTTACACTGCTCTTGAAACAGGTTTAAAAGTTGACTGGACGGAACAAACTTTCACGCCTGGAAAAGGCACTGCTGGACAGGCTCGCAGCCTGCTGTTGGAATTAAATTCTTCGAAACCGACAGCCTGGCCATTTCCGGAATTATTGCTTACACTATTGAAAGATTCACTTCCTGAGCACTTGATGTCAGCCGGTTTTAAAGCGCCCCAAGATGATGAAATCTATTTTAGCCTTTCATCAAAAGGTGGTTTGATTGCTCTTAATACCACTACAGGTTCTTGGAGAATGATTTCTACTTCTTATCCCTGTCTAGAACCTCACTGGACATTTCAAGGACCCCCACAATGACAAAACTTTGTTTTATCTTTTTTGCCCTTCTAATCGCCACTGTTGCCATGGCCGATAATGAATTACTTAACAAAGCAAGCCAAGAAGTCGAATCACCGCGAGTCGCGAAAACTGTTGCTAGCGATGTGGGCCTGAACCCCGACTCAATTTCTTTGCTTGTTTTAAAAGACCCGACTCCTGAATTTAAAACTCGTTCTTATGATTGGCTGCTGGGGGTTAAAGTTCAAAGCTTTCAACCTTCTGGTGAACTGCGGGGCTACAATACGGTCCCGTACCGATTGGAAAACATCTCTGCTTTTTACTTGCCTTCAATAGAGCTTGGATTGCAGTTTAATCTAGCGCCCCCGAAATGGAAGTGGGGAATTCTTACTCATGCGGGTTATAGCTCGCAAAATAGTTTGGTTTCTTTTTCTGATCAAACTCTAGATCCAGAGGCCCGTTTTACAACGCTTTTAACGGATGTGGGTTTTCATCTAACTTTCGAGCCCACGCCCGAAAACTGGGGTTTTCAAAGCGACCTTGGGGCCGGCGTTATCAATTATTCACAAACGGGTTCTAGCGCCTACTCAAAAGTTTCACGCGAAAGTAATTTTGAATTTTTCTCAGCTGGAGTGCACGCAAGTTTTCCCAAGAATTGGCAAGTTTTACTGTCTTACGTTAATCGAAACTTACTCAATCCACAAAATTCAGAAATTTTCTTACCGACTGATTCCGTTGAGTTAGGAACTCGCTTTTTATGGTAATTCCTGTCTTTATTCTAGCATTCTTGCTCGCGCTGGCGGCACCTGCTGTTCAGCTCAGTCCAAAAGACGCGGCTGATTTGATCTTGCGGCAGGGATTAAAGACCAAAGAAGTGAACGCCAACTATCAAACCTTTGCCTTAAAATCTTATGAAGCCTTGGCAGCCTATGATTGGAAAATCCTTCTTGAATCAGGATTTGAAAAAGATCGTACTGAAAGTTACACCCTTTTTGGCGTTGATCCCAATATCGAGCGGCGGAAAACGACCCTGGGGCTTTCGAAATCATTTATCACCGGAACTGCTCTTTCTTTTGACTACGCTCGAATTTCGCAAAAATATATTTCACCAGTGAATCAAATTCCTCTGACCCTGGACACCGCCACAATAACGCTTGAGCAAGCGCTGCTAGGAAACTTCTTTGGGATTGGCGACCGCGCGACCGTCCATGCCGCCGAAGCCGATTATGAATCCACTAAAATATTGCGAATTAATGAATTGCAGAATTTGGTTCTTGATACACTTCGACAGTTTTGGAACACATATGTTGCCGAAGAAAATTTTAAAGAGTCCTTAGCCTCAAAAGAGCGCTACGAGAAATTAGTGGCCGCTGTTAAAAGAAAAAACTCTGTGGGCTACTCTTCGCCTGGCGAATTTACGCAGATTCAGGCCGAGTATGAAACCCGTATTCAAACTGTTAAAGTGGCTTCCATGGATTACCTAAAAAATATGGACCAACTTAAGACGCTGTTGAGCTTGGCCCCAGAGACGGAAATTAATTTTGTGATTCCTACAGAGCTTCCGCCCGCGCCAAAATTAAAAAAAGTAGCCCTTGAAGAGCGTCGCACAATTGTCTCGCAAAAATTAAAAGTAGAAGCCGCTCAGGAATCCCTTCGCGCCGCTAAGTCTAAGAAACTTCCAACTCTTAATTTTGTTGGAAAGTTAGGCGACAGCGGCCTTGATGACGACGCCAGTTTAGTTGTGAATCAAATCAAAGCCGGCGATCATCCAAAATATTATGTCGGTCTTAAGTTTCAATATAATTTTGGTTCGGACTTACAAGCCCAAACAGAATTTAATCGGCAGGCAACGTTTGAATTAGAACAAGCTCGTCTCAGCCGCCAACTGCTTGAAGAAGAAGACAAACAACTGCAAGCCGAACGAAAAGTGACCTCTACTTTTGCTATTGCACAAAGTAAAAAACTGCAAAAAGAATTTCGTGAAAAAGCAATTCAAGAATTAACTCGGTCTTACAATCAAGGTCGAACTGATATTGCAATTTTAATCGATGCGATGAATAAGTATTTTTCATCAGAAGTAGAATATGTACGTTCGATTGGCGATTATCAAATTGCCTTGAATGAATGGGCGGCCGCTCGCGACGAATTAATTCCTAACCGGGAGACCAAATGAAATCTCAGAAACTTAGTTTATTAATATTTGGATTTTTAGCGCTTCAAATCAGCGCTTGTTCTTTCGATAAAAAAGAAGTTCGTGATGAACAGCAGCGCTGGGAAAATCAGCAAAAAGCAGATCGTGATGCTGAAGTCGAGCAGATCGTCGGCACCTACGAAGGCTTATTAAATATTCAAGGCAAGGCCTATGAAATTATCATGACGATCAACAACTTAGGCGTCCAGGATCCGATTAAAGGCTCCATCATTGAAGCTCGAATCAAACGAAGTGACGTGATTCTTTCAGAGGATGCAAAATTATCAGGGATCTATCATCCCAAGGGCGGGTCCGATCTGATTAATACTAAAATTGACGACAAAATAAGTTCATTTGAAACTTCCAGACTAAATTTCCATGTAAGTGGCAATAGCCTGATTGGAACGCTGGATCAACGAGGAGGAAAGTTAGGGACGATCGAGGTCAATCGCACAAGCCGCGTTTCAAACTTAGATTTTCTAGACACTTGTGATTCTTTTTTCAAAACAGTTCGCCCTAAAGTGGAGCAGCTCACAGGTCTTTATGAGTTCACTCGTCGGCCAGATGGGTTTGCTCCCTTGAGTCAGGATCTTAGCATCCAAGCTTACCGAGACCTTTCTTTATCAGCGGTCACTCAGGCCGATGGGTTTGAAGCGATGACTATGAGTGCTTTTTTTGTTCCTTACGACGGTCCGGGAACTCTGTATTTAAAAACAGTCTCAGCGGGAAAAGAAATTCTTGCTCTGACCCTTGAACGAAAATCAGGTCCCCTTGTTATTTTCTCTGGAACCTATATCTCAAGTACGGGACGACAAGGTCGAGCTGAAATTCGCAAAGTAACAGACGCCCCTAAATTCTGTCCGGCACTTCCGCCAGATCGCTCTACGAAGGCATTTGAAAACTAGGCTTTTGTCAGTAAACTCGATTTTATTTCTGAATCTGGACCTCGCCGTAGACCCGTTTTTATCCGATAAAGCACGGTGAGGTTTTAATTTGGATTTTTCACCACTCGATTATTTTTATGAGTCCCTAGCAGCCTTAGATGCCGACGGCATGGTGATTTATTGTAATGAATCTTTCGCACAAGTGGTTGGCGTTTCTATCAATCGCATCATCGGAAAATTACCACTAACAAAACTTTTTCTAGAGTTTGATGGCCAGCCAGTGAACCCGGCTGACCTGATAACTACAGAACCAACGAATTCCCGAGTGATCCGATTTAAAACAAAATCCAACGAAGCTGGCATTGGACAATACTGCTTAATTCCAAGAAAACACGAAGCTCAAACCGTGATCCTTTTTGTCATGCAAGATCTGACTTTAGAAGAACAATTAAAGAGCAAGTACAAACAAGAAATGGATTCAAAAGATCGAAAGATCGATGAGATGAAATCCCTCAATAATTTGTTACAAAAAATTCGTTTGGTTCGCGAACCGGCTCAGCTACTGCGCGAATTTGGTTTGCATGTCTTGCAGCAGTTTCAATTAGATCGTGCTTACTTAATAACCCCCGAAACAATCGTTTCAGGGATTAGCACCAAAGGGGATCTTGCCGCTGATCCACTTCTAAGCATACTTCGACAGGCTCAATTACCTCATCAATATCGGATTTATTCCTCTGATGAATTTTCCAATTTTCAGTTGGGATTTGTTTCAGGCCTTGAACAACTTCTGGTGATTCCTATCCGAACTCAAAATAAAAGCAGCTATTTATTAGCGGTGCCTATTTACAGCAATCTTTCGACAGCTCATTTAGATCATGAAACCCTTCGAACTTTAGCTGAACAAATGTCGATCATGCTTGAAAATATGGTGCTTGAAAAACTTAGCATCTACGATGATTTGACAGGACTTTTCAACGCTCGCTTTTTTCGAGAAAAACTAGACGAATTTACCAAATCTTATCAAGAGCTGACTCTGGTTTTACTAGATATCGATTTCTTCAAAAAGGTCAATGATACCCACGGACATCAAGCCGGAGATTTAGTTTTGCAAAATATGGGGCAAACTTTAAAATTGAACCTTCCAAAGGACAGCGTTGTCGCTCGCATTGGCGGCGAAGAATTTGCCGTTCTTATTCCACAACTTTCATTAAGCGATGTCCTGTTTTTCTCCGAAGAGTTGGCGACCCGAATTCGAGCCCTTAGCATGCATTATGATGGGAAAATTTTAAAAATCACTTCAAGTTTTGGAGTGTCGGTTTGGAATCCACAAAAAATGGTCGTGCGCGAGTTTTACAAGGCGGCTGATGAAGCCCTCTACATCTCAAAGAAAAATGGGCGGGACCGCATCTCGGTTTCCAAAGCTTCCTAAAAACCCAAATTTTGTTTTTGCCATTTCTGCTGGCTTTTCTGAACTCGCTTTAGAAATTCTTCCCGTAAAATGTATTTTCCGCCCAAATTTTCCGTGACCGGCGTCACCATTTGAATATCCATCCAATCTAAACCGCGATTTTGCAAATGTTGCATCAGATATAAAAACGCTAATTTCGATACATTCGGAAGCAGGTGGAACATGCTTTCGCCACTGAACACACCTTCGACAAAAACTCCATAAATTCCACCCACCAAAGTTGAACCTTTCCAACATTCGACACTGTGGGCATAACCTGCCTGATGGAACTTTAAATAGGCGGTTTTAAGCTCTGGAACAATCCAAGTTCCATGTTGATTTTTTCGCGGTTGGGTCTGGCAGGCCTCAATCACTTGTTCAAAGTTTTGATTGATCGTAAAAACATACTCCTTTTTTTTCTGAAGTTTTTCTAAACTGCGGGGAATGTGCAAATCAGAAAAATCAATCACGCCCCTTTTTTCAGGCGAAAACCACAACATCGGATAACCCACTTGAGGCCACGGAAATATTCCCCTTTTGTAAGCCTCAAACAAAGTTGCGACATCTAAAGTGCCTCCGACAGCCAGCAATCCATCTTCATAAGTCTGGTGTATATCTGGAAACTGGATGCTGGCCTTCATGCCGGATCCAAGCAGGCATCGCAATATCCGCAAGGTTTTTCTGCTTCATGGCCAAAATAAAGATAAATTTGATTCAGTCGGCATTCGTCTTTATTTTTAATAAATTGGACTAGATCTAATAATTTCTTATTAGCCCAGCGAAATCTTTTTTCTGGTTGTTCTAAGGTAAAATCTTTTTCTTCTGGCGAACGCACAGCTCTGAAAGGAAAAGGGTCGTCTGTTTTTTCTAAACACCCCCACCGTTCCAAAATATTAACGCTGGATTCAATCCGGTAATCTGTTTTTGTTTTAAAGACCATTTGCTCGCGAATATAATCAAAGCCGCCATCATCGACGCGATCTCGGTGACTGACGATCAACTCATAAACCCGACGAACAAATTCAGGGTCGGGATTAGACCATTTTAAAAAATTCATTTGTAAGCTGATATCGTCTTCGTCGTACATCAGTAAGCAATCCGCTGGCATGCCATCGCGGCCGGCACGGCCAATTTCTTGATAATAAGCTTCAAGACTTCCAGGAATTTCAAAGTGAATCAAATGGCGAATATTTTCCTTATCAATTCCTAAACCGAAAGCCGGTGTTGCAAGCATCAGTGGACTTTCTTCTTGCATAAAAGATCGCAGATTTCGCCGTCGAAGTTGGCCCGGCAAATCACCATGAAATATAAGGTGGTCCCGCTTACGCTCAAGAGATCGTGAAACTTTTCGCAAAGTTTCAATCAATGAGAAGTAAATAATGGTCGGGCCTTTAACAGATTTTAAATATTCGGAAACATATTCTAATTTTTCGTCAAAGCCGTAAGCCTCGGCCACTCGAAGAGCTAAATTGGGCCGCGAAAGACCATCTGTTTTTATCGTTGCTTCCGAAATATTTAAACCAATTAAAATATCTTTTTGAACCTCAGGCGTGGCTGTTGCGGTCAACGCTAACGTCAGGGGATTTCCCAACTGGGCACGCAGAATTCCTAGCTTGGAATAGTCAGGCCTGAAATCATGTCCCCACATCGAGATACAGTGAGCTTCGTCAACAGCAAACAAGCGAATTTTATTTTTCTCCAAAGCTTCCCGGAATTCAGGCACCCGAAAACGTTCCGGCGTCACAAAAATAATGTCTAGTTCGCCTTTGGCCAGCTGGGAATAGTTTCGGTCGCGCTCAGTCCTATTTTGGATGGAAGTGATGCCGGCCGCTTTTAATCCCAACTTTTCACATTTCGCCTTTTGATCTTCAATCAAAGCAATCAAGGGCGAAACAACAAGGACTAAGCCCTCGTGAGGTTTTGCAAAAAATTGATAGCAAAGACTTTTTCCTGAGCCCGTGGGCATTAAGCCCAGACAATTATTCCCGTTTAAAAGCTCTTGAATCACTTCCCTTTGATAAGAACGAAAGTCTGGATAGGGAAAATAATTTTGCAGTCGCTGACGAAGATCCATGATTATTTAATTTTTTTGAGTGAGGGCTCGAATGCGAAACATTTCTACCTGAGCTTCTTTTATTTTTTTAAATTTTATTTCTGGAACTTGGAATTCTCGACCAATATCGATAAATTGCTGCTCCATTTCGTTGATCAATCGTCCCAATTCTGCTGCACGAGTGACCCTTTCCATCATTTCTTGAGAATTCAGCGGCTTATCCAAGAAGTCTAAAGCACCTAATCGCATAGCTTCCAATGTTTTCTCTTTATCACCGTAGCCGCTGTAAAAAATAAACGGAACCGCCGATTCCAATTTTCTAATTTCTTTTAGAAGAGCCATTCCGTTCATTTGAGGCATACTAAAATCTGAAATAACTGCGTCGAAATACTGGCCCTGCATTTGGCGCGTTTTGATCATGTCCAAGGCTTCTCGACCATTTTGAGCTTTAAAGGCATGGCAGCCAAGGGCCTCCAGTTGAAGGGAAATCACCTCTAAAAGATCCGGCTCGTCATCGACAATAAGAATATTAAAATCAGTTTTGGCTGACATTCTTTCATGCTAGCTCTTTCTATTTGAAGATCAACTAAAGGGAAAAACCGCGCCAAATAGCGCAACGCACAAATATCGTCTTTTGCACTTAAAGATGAACTCTGATAATCCATGATCTTCGTTAATTTAGCGATCAAAGTTTGCTCGTCAACTGGGCATCCCAAATTATAAAAAACGCTTCTAACAAAGGGTAAAATTATGGCCAAAAAGTGGGACATAAATATTGTACGGAATATTGGTATCTCAGCGCACATCGACTCGGGAAAAACAACTCTGTCTGAACGAATTCTTTTTTACGGTGGAAAGATCCATGCGATCCACGAAGTAAAAGGAAAAGACGGCGTCGGCGCCACCATGGATTCAATGGATCTTGAGCGAGAAAAAGGGATCACTATTCAATCTGCGGCAACGCAAGTGGAATGGGCGGATCATATCATTAATTTGATCGATACTCCGGGGCACGTGGATTTCACCAT